>NC_015170.1 GCF_000190555.1 Deinococcus proteolyticus MRP | reverse complement strand
CACCGCAAATGAAAGTGGAACACGAACTCAAAAAATATGAGTCTCAGAAGCGCATATTGAGAGCCGACAACGGACCGACCGGATGTCGGCAGGGGGATCAGGGCCGGCTCACTTCAAGCGGCTGCCGCTGCGGGGTGCCCGTTATTCCAGGCGTCTGGGGCCATCGGGAGCGCGGCCATGGACAGCGAAGCGCTCCAGGGTGGGGCGCATGCGCTGCGCCGTGTCCAGCAGTGCCTGCGCCTCTGCCTCGCCCATGAATTCGGGCAGGGTCTGCGCCCAGAGTTCCAGCCAGCGGTCGAAATGCTCTGGGCCAGCTCCCAGGTTCAGGTGGGCCTGCCCAGGGCGGCCCCGGTAGGCGCCGGGCCCGTGGGTCACGCTGCGCCAGAACCCCTCGATGCGGGCGATATGTACCGGCCAGCCTGCACCCGGAAAGGGTCCGATGCGGCTTTCGAACACCGGCCCCAGCTGCGGGTCGGCGCACACCCGGCGGTAAAACTCCCACAGCAGCGCATGCAGCGCCTCTGCCCCGATGCGTCCGAACAGCGTGACCTGACCGCCCTGCAAGGGAATCGGCATGGACGCCTCAGCCCTGCTCGCCGCTCAGGGCCGGCAGGCAGTGGTGCCAGAAGGCGACCAGGGCGTGCATCTGTGCCGTGAAAGCACTGAAGTCCGACCCCTTGACCAGATAGGCGCTGGCGTGCCGGCGGTAAGCCTCCTGAATATCCTTTTGCTCCTGCGAATTGGACAGCACGATGACCGGAATCAGGCGGTAAACCGGGTGCGCCTTGAGCACGTTCAGGATGTCCAGACCCGACTGCGGCGGCATGTGAATGTCCAGCAGAATCAGGGTGGGAGTGTCGTCCAGCGCTTCGAGCGCCTGCATCACCTCGGCGTTGTCGGCGCAGGCCCCGCCAGGACAGGTGAAGACCTCGACCGCTTCCGAGTACTGTGCCAGGACGGTGGTGGTCAGCTCGACGTCGGTGCCATCGTCGTCGATGATGAAAAAACGCAGCCTTGAAGCCATGAGGGGCATTATGGCCTGTTCGCGGGGGCAGCGGTGCGCCGGAGCGGTGAATGGACGGCTGGCACGCAAAAAAAGATGTCGGATTTCAGGACTCAGGGATGAAACGGCCTGGCTGGTAGGAGAGGGCCCGGTCTACGCCATGCAAGGTGGGCTCCGGTCCGCCCGCAAACCGGGTGGCTGGCCGGGTCACGCCCGACTGTGCCGCTTCAGGAAGCCTCAGCCGCTCCGGGCTGTGTTGCCTGCAGTTCCTTCAGCCCGGTCCCGGCCGTCTCCAGCTCGGCCAGCAGCGCCTGCACCTGCGCCAGCCCGCCGGGAGCCAGCGCGTAGTCGGTCCAGCGGCCGCGCTTGACAGCGGTGACCAGCCCGGCGGCCACCAGCAGTTTCATATGGTGGCTGACGGTGGGCTGCGACAGCCCCAGGTACCCGGTCAGGTCGCACGCGCACACGCTGCCTGCTGGAGCCCCGGCCGCCGGCGCACAGGCCAGGGACGGGGGCGCGGCCAGCAGCGCCAATACCTTCAGCCGTCCCGGGTCGCCCAAGGCCCTGAACAGCTCGGCGGACTTATCGAAATCCATGAATCCATCTTGCCGCCGTGGCCCCGGGGTGTCAATTGGCCCAGCTGCCTATTCGTGCCCGGTCCGCAGTTGCCGGGCTTCCTTCGCACCCGCGTGGGCGTGTGCCTCGGCCCAGGCGGCAGCCGCTGCTACGTCGTAGGGCACGCGGCGAAATTGCACGTTCCAGCACTCCCCCTCGCCTTCCAGCAGCAGCCAGCGGGCGTGGGGATCGCCGTCCTTTTGGCGGCTGACGGCTCCGCAGTTCACCAGGGTCAGCGGCCCGATTTGGCGCAGGTGTTCACGGTGCGAGTGCCCGACCACCACCACGCGGGCCGTGTCTCCCACGTCGCCCAGCGCTTCTTGCACCTCGCCGTCAGTCTTCCAGCGGCCTGCTTTCTTGTCCCACAGCAGGTAGTCCCACGCGCTGCTCGGGGTGCCGTGTCCGCAGACCACTGCGCCGCCCGCCAGCGTGACCTGCAGCGGCAGCCCGCCCACGTGCGCGGCGGCGCCTGGCGGCAACTCGGCGTGCAGCCACTCCAGCATGGCCCGCTTCTCGGTCACCTCGTCCAGCGGCTGGGCCAGGCGTTCGTCGGTGTTGCCGCGCACTTCCAGCACGCCGTACTCCCTGCGGATACGCTGCTGCACCTCCCAGGCCCCGGCCGGGTCTGCCCCACCGAACAGCCCGTCGCCCAGGTTCACCCAGGCGTCCGGGCGCTGCGCGGTCATGTCCTCCAGCACGGCGTCCAGAGCGAAGCGGTTGCCGTGAACATCTCCAAAAATCGCAATTTTCATCCGATTCCTCCAGCCGAAATTCTCCAGGCCAGCGCGGCCAGTGTGACCAGCAGTACCGGCAGGGTCAGCACGAGGCCCACCCGGAAATACTGCCCCCAGCCGATGCGGACGCCCTGCAGGGACAGGACGTGCAGCCACAGCAGCGTGGCGAGGCTGCCGATAGGCGTAATTTTGGGGCCCAGGTCGTTGCCCACCACGTTGGCGTAAATCATCCCCTGCTTGACCAGGCCCGTCGCCGCGCTGTCGTCAATGGCGATGGCGCCAATCAGCACGCTGGGCAGGTTGTTCATCACGCTGGCAATCAGCGCGGTCAGAAAGCCGGTGCCGAGGGTGGCCGCCCACAGGCCCTGAGCGGCCAGTGCGTCAAGCCAGCTGGAGAGAATATCGGTCAGCCCGGCGTTCCGCAGGCCGTACACCACCAGATACATGCCCAGCGAGAACACCACGATTTGCCAGGGCGCACCGGCCAGTACCTTGCGCGTATCAACGGCGGAGCCGCGCGCCGCAGGAATCCACAGCAGCAGGGCGCCCAGCACGGTGACCACGCTGACCGGCAGGCCCAGGCTCGGCCAGGAAATACCCCATCAGCAGCAGCGCCAGCACCCAAAAGCCCATCTTGAACACCTGCGGGTCACGCACGGCAGAGGCCGGGGCGGGCAGCTCGCTGACGCTGTAGCGCGTGGGCAGCTCGCGGCGGAACATCAGGTACAGCGCGCCCAGCGAGGCCAGCACCGAAGCCAGGTTAACCGGCACCATCACCGAGGCGTACTCCCCGAACCCCAGGCCAAAAAAGTCGGCCGAGACGATGTTGACCAGGTTGGAGATGACCAGCGGCAAGCTGGCGGCGTCGGCGATAAAACCGGTGGCGAGGATAAAGGCCAGGGTGGCTGCCGGTGAGAAGCCCAGGGCCAGCAGCATCGCCAGCACGATGGGCGTGAGAATCAGCGCGGTCCCGTCGTTGGCGAACAGGGCCGAGACGGCTGCGCCCAGCAGCACCACCAGCGCAAACAGCCGGTGGCCGCTGCCGCCGCCCCAGCGGGCGATATGCAGCGCCGCCCACCTGAAAAAGCCGGCCTCGTCCAGCAGCAGCGAAATAATGATGAGAGCCACGAAAGTGGTGGTGGCGTTCCAGACGATGTTCCAGACGGTGGGAATGTCGGAGAGGCTGACCACCCCGCTCAGCAGGGCCAGCGCCGCCCCAAAAGCCGCGCTGTAGCCGATGCCCAGGCCGTTCGGCTGCCACTTCAGTTTGGGCTGCCAGACCACCAGAGTCAGCGTGACGAGGAAGATGACAGCGGCGACCATTAAGCGTTCTTGACGGCGGGGCTGTCGGCGTAGGTCGCGGGAACCTCTTCGCCTTTTGCCAGTGCGTCTACAAAGGCGTCGAACTGCTGCTTCATCTGGTCACGCACCTCGCGCCACTTGTCCAGGCTGCCGCCGGAAGGGTCTACGAAGGGGTAATGGCGGCGCTCGGTCTTGCCGGGGTAGACGGGGCAGGCATCGTTCGCACTGTCGCACACGGTAATCACGTAGTCGAAGTTCTGCGCGTCGGGCACGTCGTGCAGGGTCTTGGAGGTGTGCCCGCTGAGGTTGAGGCCCAGTTCGGCCATCACGGTCTTGGCGTCTTCCTTGACGAAGGTCGCTTCCGTCCCTGCCGAGTGAACGTCGAGGTCCAGCCCAGCGTGGCGGGCGGCTTCGCGGGTCAGCGCCTCAGCCATCTGCGAGCGGGCAGAGTTGTGGGTGCAGAGAATCAGCACCCTGGGAGTCGGGACGTGGGAAGCCGCACCGGTCATAGATAGATTCATATCTATCGAAGTATAGCGGCAGAAGTGTCAGGGCTGTGCTACGGCCCGGCAGTGCAGCAGGCCTGTTCCGGAGCCGGGCCGTGGCAGGGGGCCTGCTCCGGCGGCCAGATAAAGCAGTCGCGGCCAGCCGCCTTGGCCTGGTAGAGCCGGCGGTCGGCCAACTCCATCAGGGGCCTGAGGGCAGGGGCCTGCGCTTCCCAGACGCAGACACTGCCGCCGCTTATGGTCAGCGGGGGAAGGCCGGCCTGTGGAGAGCGCCGCAGTTCGCTGCGCAGCTGCGCGGTCACTTCGCGGGCCGTGTGGGCGGTGCGGCCATTCAGCAGCAGCACGAACTCTTCGCCGCCCCAGCGCCCGGCCAGGTCGCCGGGGCCGAGCAGGCGGCGCAGGACATCGGCGGTGTACTGCAGCGCCCGGTCGCCGGTCGAGTGCCCGTAGCAGTCGTTCACCTGCTTGAAGCTGTCCAGGTCCAGCAGCAGCAGACAGCCCCCGGCGTGCGGGGTCTGCAGCCAGGTTTCCAGTTCCTGCTCGGCTGCCGAGCGGTTGAGCAGCCCGGTGAGGCTGTCACGCGACGCCAGCCACTGCAGGACCTCGGTGCGGGCCCGCTCGCGGACGATATGCTCACCGTATTCGGAGCCCAGTGCCATCGCCAGCAGCAGGACCCCCAGCACCAGCAGAGTGAGGGCGTCGGCTGTACCCGTGAGCAGCGATACGGCGCAGACGGCCAGATACGCCACCCCGGTCAAGGCCACGGCAGCGCCAAACGGCAGGAGCGCCAGCGCCAGTGCCGTGAGGATGCCCACGCTCAACAGTTCGGCTGGCTGCAGCGCCCGGCCCGCCTGCGCGGCCTGCAGCAGCGTCACGGCGTTCCACGCCGCAGCCAGCCCGGTGGCCGAGAGACGAATGGTCCTGAAGCTGGGCCGAGACATCAGCGACATCAGCAGGACAGCGCTGCTGAGCAGCATTCCCCCCAGCGTCATGCCGCCGATCAGCCAGCCGACATCGCCCAGCGCCTTTTTGTACGCCTGATAGGTGAACAAATGAAGAGCCAAGGAAAAGACGGAAAGCGCAGCTACGATGCGGTTCCGCTGTACCTCGTCTTGATTTTGGGTGTGACTAAATTCCTCCAGGGACACGAACGACTCCTATCCCCCCCATAACTGCAAGAGTGTCCCTCAGAGAGCAACTCTGCAGCTGAAAATAGCCGTGTTCCGCCTTGGCCGTTCGCTTATCTGAGTGGGGGGGGGTGGCCCTGCGTCTCCCGTAGCGGGTGCGGTTCCCTTCGCTCTAATAATGTGGACCGCACCCGCTGCTGTGTCATGCTCAGTTATGCCCGCCGCAGCAGGGCCACCGGGTAGGTCCTCAGCAGGTTACTCAGCTTGACCGTGCCGCTCAGGGTCTGGCGTTCCAGCAGTTCTTCCCACTCGCCGTCTGGCAGGGTCAGGCTGGTGTCACCCCAGCCCCCGGCCCGCTCCAGAGCAAGGGGCAGGCGGGTTGCTACCGCCACCACTCCGCCCCGGCTGAAGGCGAAGGCGTGCTCGGCCTGTGCGCCCTGGGCCGACAGCGGCTGATAGTCGCCAAATAGCTCCGGCTGGTCGTGCCGCAGCCGCAGCGCCCGCGAGGTGAGCAGCAACTTGGCGTCGCCGCGCGAGTCCACTGGCGGGCGGCAGCTGTCGGTGCCAGGGTCGGCAGCGTCAATGGCCCGCAGCCGGGCGGCAAGGTCGGCGTAGTCCACCGGGCGGCGGTTGTCAGGGTCCACCAGGGCGGGTGACCAGACTTCCGACCCCTGGTACACGTCCGGCACGCCGGGCATGGTCAGTTGCAGCAGCTTCTGCGCCAGCGCGTTGCTGTAGCCCGCCTGCTCTATGCGCTGAGCGAAGGCGGCCACGCGTTCCTGGCCTGCTCCCTCCGTCAGGTATTCAGTCAGGCGGGTCAATTGCTCCTCGAACTGGGCGTTGTTGTCCAGCCAGGAGGTGTGCAGGCCCGCTTCACGCGCTGCCTTGACCGCGTACTCGGTGGCGCGTTCGCGGCTCACCGGCCACGCGCCCACCACCGCTTGCAGCACCAGATTCAGGAAAGGGCCGTCCGCGATATCGGCCTCGGTGCCGCGCAGTTTCTCTTGCAGGTCCAGCACCAGTTCAGCCCACTCGTCTGGAATTTCGGCCAGCACGCTGATACGGGCACGCACCCCTTCCGAGCGCTTGGTGTCGTGGGTGGAAAGGGCGGTCAGGCCGTGGGGCCACTCCTGCTGGCGGCGGGCGAACAGCGCGTGGGCTTCTGCGGGTGTCAGGGCAAACTGCGCAGGGTCACCCCCCACCTCGGTCAGCGAGGTCAGGCGGCTGAAACGGTAAAAAGCCGAGTCCTCCACCCCTTTCGCCATCACCATGCCGGAGGTCTGTTGAAAGCGCCGCGCTGCCGCGCTCAGTTCCCCGGCGCTCTGCACTCCCAGCCCCAGCACTGGCCCCAGCGCGGTGAGCGCCGCACTCAGGTCAGGGCGGCGGCGAGCGGCTTCTGCCAGGGCTTCCTGCAAGTACTCGGCCCCCTGCGGCAGGTAGGAGCGGTACACGCTGAAGCAGGCCAGCACTTCGCTCAGGGCGTCCACCAGCGTCTCATGGCTGAGGTCGGCGGCTTTCCCTTCCCCCTCAATCTCACGGGCCAGGCGCTGCACCTCGGCGTGCAGGGTGGTGTCGGTCACGGCCCGTTTGGTGTCGTGAATCAGGTCGTGCCAGTCGAGTCGCTCACCGCCACGCAAGCGGGTGTCGAGGTCGGTGAGGGGTTGTTCGCCCGCCGGGTCGGTCAGCAGGCGGTCAATCTCGCCCAGCGCGTCATAGCCCGTCGTGCCCTGCGTGGCCCAGTCGCGGGGCAGCGCCTCGCCGGGTTCCAGAATCTTTTCCACCACGGTGTAGAGGCCACCCGTGAGTTGTTGCAGGTCGTCCAGATAGCCGCCCGGGTCGCGCAGACCATCGGGGTGGTCAATTCGCAGGCCGTCCACCAGCCCTTCGCGCACCCAGCGCAGAATCTCGGCGTGCGACTCTTCCAACACCGCGCGGTCTTCCACCCGCACGCCCGCCAGCGTGGTGATGGTAAAGAAACGGCGGTAGTTCAGCTCGCGGTCCCCGCGCCGCCAGTCCATCAGGCGGTAGTGCTGGCGCTCATGCACCTCGGCGGCGCTGTCGCCCGCCTGCCAGCTTCCAGCCGCCAGCGGAAACGCCTGGTCAAAGTAGTAGAGTTTGCCGTCCCGCACCTGCAATTTCTCAGGGTCGCTCAGGTCGTCCTCGCTGCCCAGCACCGGCAGCAGCACTTTGCCGCCGCCCGCTGCCCAGTCAATGTCGAAGGCGCGGGCGTAGCGCGAGTCCTGACCTTCCGCCAGTACCGACCACCACCACGGGTTATGCGCCGCCGAAGCCACACCCTGGTGATTGGGCACGATATCCACCAGTAGGCCCATACCGCGCTCGTGGGCCGCCCTGGCGAGGGCTTCCAGCGCCTCGGGGCCGCCCCGCGCCGCGTCAATGCCGCTGGGGTCGGTCACGTCGTAGCCGTGCTCGGAGCCTTCGCTGGCGTGCAGGATGGGGGAGAGGTACACCCAGTCGGCTCCCAGCAGGTGCAGGTAATCCAGCCACTCGCCGGCGTGGGTGAGGTTGGCGGCCGGCGTGACTTGCAGGCGGTAGGTGGAGGCGGGAATCTTCATGCTTCCCAGTGTGGCAGAAAGTCGCGTAGGACGGGGAAAGGTGGTGCTGCGGCATTTGTCATAGGGGGGGCGGGGCTGGGGGATGGGCCGCCTCTTCTCCCCTAAAATGAAACCGTTTCGGCAACAAAGGAGGACACTGGAATGACCTATCTCCGCTGGGCGGTGTGCGGCGGCCTCGTGCTTGGCTCGGGAGCGAGCGCGGCAGGCCATCAGACGCTGTCCTATGTGGCGCAGCAGGGAACACCGCAACCCGCCCTGGTCTGGTGCGACGCGCCTGACGCCGTGCTGGCGCTGACCCAGCCGGGCGATGGGTTTACCGGCAAGCTGCTCTCGTGGCCCAAGACAGGCTCCGGCCTTGGCCCGCCCCGCTCGCAGGCCGTCCGCATCAACCTGACCGGCCCGCTGGCCGAGGCAGAGTTTCACGAGACGATCTGGGAAGGCGTCACCCGTCAGCAAGCGGGTGGACTCCTGCGCCGCAGCCGGGACGCTCGGGAGCGCATCAACACCTTCGAGTTTGCCCACGGCGGGCGGGCGTACGCCTGCCGCCAGGTGCCGACTGCTGTCTTCATCGGCGTGACGCAGCGGCGCACGGTCATCATCTGGGACAGCGGCAGGGCGGCGACTTACGCCACCCGCAATTTCGACGGCTCGGCGGGTGCTTATGTGACGGGCGGCCAGGTGAAGTACGGCGGGTTGGGGCCGGAGTACACCTTTTCGGCGGCGAACGGGTACAGTTATCTGGTTCTTTACCACGAATATTCCGCCTTCCTTCAGGTCTCGTACCGGGGGAAAGTCCTGCTGACCGAGCCTTTCGTGGCTTATTCCCTCAGCAGAGCAACCAAGGAGTCACCATGACCAAATCCGCAGTAGCATCATCCGACGCAGCCCAAGCCAACCACGACCTCGCCCAGCAACTCCGTGACAGCCGACTGAAAAACGGCCTCCGGCACTTCATCGGCGGCGAGTGGGTGGACGGTCAAGCGGGCAAGACCTTCGACACGCACTCGCCGGTAGACAACACTTTCCTGGCGAAAGTGGCCGAAGGGGACGCGAGCGACATTGACCGCGCCGCTGGGGCTGCCCATGAAGCCTTCCAAACTTGGCGCGAGGTCAGCGGGGCCGAGCGGCGCAAGATTCTGCACAGGGTTGCCGACCTGATCGAGAAGCGCAGCCAGGAAATCGCCGTGCTGGAAAGCACCGACACGGGGCAGGCCATCCGCTTCATGAAGTCGGCGGCGGCACGCGGGGCCGAGAACTTCCGCTTCTACGCCGACCGCGCCCCCGCCGCCCAGGACGGTCAGAGCCTTCCTGCCCCCGGCTTCATCAACTACTCCATTCGCCAGCCGATTGGCCCTGTCGGGGTGATTACCCCCTGGAACACGCCGTTCATGCTGTCCACCTGGAAAATCGCCCCCGCGCTGGCGGCGGGCTGCACCGTCGTTCACAAGCCCGCCGAGTGGTCGCCCGTCAGCGCCACGCTGCTGGCCGAAATCATGGACGAGGCGGGGCTGCCGAAAGGCGTGCATAACCTCGTGCACGGCTTTGGCGAAAGCGCGGGCAAGAGCCTGACCGAGCACCCGCTCATCAAGGCCATCGCTTTCGTGGGCGAAACCACCACCGGCAGCCACATCATGCGGCAGGGGGCCGACACCCTCAAGCGCGTGCATTTTGAATTGGGCGGCAAGAACCCCGTCGTGGTCTTCGACGACGCCGACCTTGACAAAGCGCTGGACGCCGTCGTCTTCATGATTTACAGCCTCAACGGGGAGCGCTGCACCTCCTCCAGCCGTGTGCTGATTCAAGACGGCATCTACGACGAATTCACCCGCAAAATCGCCGAACGCGCCGCGAATATCCGTGTGGGCGACCCGCTGGACCCCGCCACCGAAATCGGGCCGCTCGTTCACCCGCGCCACTTCGAGAAGGTGATGTCCTACTTCGACAAGGCGAAGGAAGAAGGCGCGACGATTGCCGAGGGCGGCGTGCGCGTAGGCGAAAGCGGCAACTTCGTGCGCCCGACGCTGTTCACGGGTGCCCGCAACGACATGCAAATCGCGCAGGAGGAAATCTTCGGGCCTGTGCTGACCGCGATTCCCTTCAAAGATGAAGCCGACGCGCTGGCCCTCGCCAATGACGTGAAGTACGGTCTGGCGGGCTACCTCTGGACGAACGACGTGACCCGCGCCCACCGTTTCGCGCACGGACTGGAAGCGGGCATGATTTGGGTCAACTCCGAAAACGTGCGCTGGCTGCCCACGCCCTTCGGCGGCGTGAAAAACAGCGGCATCGGGCGCGACGGCGGCGACTACTCCTTCGAGTTCTACATGGAAACCAAAAACATCGCCATCTCGCTGGGAACGCACAAGACGGCGCGGCTGGGCGTGGGGCAGGCGCCGGCGGTGGGCAAGAAGGAAGCGGGGGAGTGACCCCCCAACGCCTCCTCATCACTGGCGCGGCAGGTGAAGTCGGCTCCGCGCTGCGCTCGCTCCTGCGGGAGCATCTGGGCGAACACTTCCCCATCCTGCGCCTGACGGACAACCGCGACTTGGGCACAGCACAAGCGGGTGAAGAACTCGCCCCCGCCGACCTGACCGACTTTGACGCCGTGCTGAAGGTCATGCAGGGCGTGGACGCGGTGATTCACTTGGGCGGCATTGCCGACGAGGACACCTACGACAACATCCGCGCCGTGAATATGGACGGCACTTACCACGTGCTGGAAGCGGCGCGGCAGGCGGGGGTCAAGCGGGTGGCGTTCGCGTCCAGCATTCACACCGTCGGCTTTTACCCGCGCTCCGAAACCATTTCGCCCACCGTACCCGTGCGGCCCGACACCTACTACGGCGTCAGTAAGGTCTTCGGGGAGGCGCTGGGCCGGATGTACTGGGAATGCTATGGCGTGGAATTCGTGGGCGTGCGGATTTGCTCGTTCCAGCCGCAGCCGAAAGACCGCCGCCACCTGTCCACTTGGCTCTCGCCGCGTGATGCCGCGCAGCTGTTTGCCCGTGCCGTCACCGCGCCGGACGTGGGTTTTCTGGTGGTGGCGGGCATCAGTGGCAACACCCGCCGCTGGATGTCGCCCGAGGGCTGGGACGTGCTGGACTATGTGCCGCAGGACGACGCCGAAGTCTACGCCGCCGAGGTGGAGCACATTCACGGCGGCGAGGACGACATCACCGAGCAGCGACAGGGTGGGATTTTCGTGGATTCGGCGTATGTGGGGAGGGCGGGGAAATGAAAGGGCCAGCGTTGCTGTCCACCCCCCTCCCAGCCTCCCCCGCAAGGGGGGAGGGGTCAGGCAAGGGCTTCGGCTATCCGCTCCATCACGCCTTCCAAGTTTTCCCTAACTTCGTTGTTCCAGAAGCGCAGGACAGTAAAGCCGCGTGCTCTCAGTTCGGCGTCTCTGACCGCGTCGTATTCGCTGCCCGCGTGCTGGCTGCCGTCCAGTTCAACCACCAGCTTTTTCTCAAAGCAGACGAAATCGGCAAAGTAGAAGCCCAGGGCCTGCTGTTTGCGAAAAGCGACGCCCATTTGGTTGGAGCGCAGCCGACTCCACAGCAGTCGCTCCTCAGGCGTCATGTTGCGCCGCAGTTCTCGCGCCCGCCGATTTTGTTCTTCGCGGGAAAAACGTTCCATGCTCACAGCCTAAATCTCCTCCCCCCTTGCGGGGGAGGCCGGGAGGGGGGTGGGCAGCAACGCTGGCCCTATCTCCCCAAGGAGGAATCATGACCACCCATAAGACGCACGACCAAACCATCCCCCCCATGCACACGAGCGGCACCGGAGCCGTCACGGGCGCGCAGTTCTTGGAGCGCCTGCGCCAGAATCCGCCGCGCCTGTACGTGGACGGCCAGGAAATCACCGACCCCACCACCCACCCCGCGACCAAGAACATGTGCGAGTCGCTCGCGGGCCTCTACGACCTGCAATTTCAGGAAGACCTGAAAGAAACGCTGACCTACGAGGAGGGGGGCAAGCGCTACGCCCGCTCGTTCATGATTCCGCGCACCAAGGACGACCTGGGGCTGATTGCCGAATCGCACCGCATCCGCGCCAACTACGGGCTGGGCTTTCTGGGCCGCGCCCCCGACTACATGAACGCGAACGTGATGGCGGCGGGCGCGGGGGCCGACTACTTCAACCAGTGCAGCGCGGCGATTCCGGGCGACCCCAAGCGCGACTTTGCCGCCAACATGCGCAAATACTACGAGTTCATCCGCGACAACGACCTGTGCCTGACGCACGCGCTGACCAACCCGCAGGTCAACCGCTCCAAGATGGCTTCCGAACTGCCCGACCCCTACATCGCGCTGGGCATCGTGGAGGAAACCGAAGAAGGCGTGATTGTGCGCGGCGCTCGCATGATGGCGACCCTGCCGATTGCCGACGAAATCCTGATTTTCCCCTCCACCGTGCTCAAGGAAAATGCCGACAAGAGCCGCTACGCGATGGGCTTCGGCATTCCCACCAACACCCCCGGCCTCAGCTTCCAGTGCCGCGAGCCGATTGACGTGGGCCGCGACCGCGAAGACCATCCGCTCAGCAGCCGCTTTGACGAGCAGGACGCCTTCGTGATTTTTGACGACGTGCTGGTGCCGTGGGAGCGCGTGTTCCTGCTGTACGACGTGGAACTCGCCAACAAAGCCTACGCGGGCACTGACGCCGTGCTGCACATGGCCTATCAGGTGGTCAACCTCAAGATTGCCAAGACCGAAGCATTCCTCGGCACCGCGCAGAGTATCGTCAATGCGATTGGCAGCGGACAGTTCCAGCACGTGCAGAGCAAGATTGCTGAAATCATCATCATGCTGGAAATCATGAAGGCGCTGGAAGTCGCTGCCCGCGAGCAGGCTGAGGTCAACCAGTATGGCGTGATGACCCCCGCCCGCGCCCCGCTGGACGCCGCCCGCAACTATTACCCCGCCAACCACGCCCGCCTGCCGGAGCTGCTGCAACTGCTCGGCGCCTCCGGAATCATCATGATGCCCAGCAAGGCCGACCGCGAGGGGCCGCTTGGCCCGCAAATCGCCAAGTACCTGCAAGCGGGCAACGCCAGCGCCGAAGACCGCCTCAAGCTCTTCCGCCTCGCGTGGGACATGTCCATGAGCAGCTTTGCGGGCCGTCAAGAACTGTACGAGCGCTACTTCTTCGGTGACCCCGTGCGGATGCACTCGGCGCTGTACGAGGTGTACGACAGCAGCGAGGAAGTGGCGCGGATTCAGGAGTTCTTGAAGCGGAAGTAAGCCAGACGTACGCCTCTTTTGCTCCCTCTCCCCTTGCGGGGGAGGGTTGGGGAGGGGGGAAACGCAGACGACTTGAAGGCGCAGTACACAGGAGATGGCGGCCTGATTTTGACTTGATTGGTCGCACGCCCCCCCTCCCGTTGCTTCGCAACGCCCTCCCCCGCAAGGGGAGAGGGTCAAAGGAGAACCCATGACCCAAAAACCTGACATCATCCGCATCGCCCAAGCGATTTTCACCGTCAAAGACCTCAATGCCAGCCGCGAATTCTACGTTGACCTGCTCGGCATGAACGTGTTGCACGAGGAAAATGACGCCCTCTACCTGCGCGGCGTGGAAGACCGCGAGTGGACGCTGAAACTGGAAAAGTGCAAGGACGGCGAAACGCCCCGCGTGCGGCACCTCGGCTACCGCGTACGCGACGAGCAGGCGCTGGACGCCCTCGTCAAGCTGGCCGATGAGCAGAAGCTCCCGCACCGCTGGGAAGAGGAACTCGACCGCCCCAAGATGCTGCGCCTCCAAGACCCCTTCGGCATTCCGGTGGCCTTCTACCACGAGGTCAAGACCTACCCGTGGCTCTTGCAGGAATACCACCAGCACCGTGGCCCCGGCCTTCAACGCGTGGACCACTGCAACGTGCGCGTGCCCGACGTGAAAGCCACGATGGACTGGTACATGGGGGAACTCGGCTTCCGCCTCAGCGAGTACACCGTGGATGAGCAAGACGGCTACTGGGCGGCATGGATTCAGCGGCGCGGCGGCGTACATGACTTCGCGCTGACCAACGGCGCTGGCCCCTGCCTGCACCACTGGGCCTACTGGATGCCCGACGCGATGAGCATCATCAAGACCTGCGACATTCTGGCGGGCGCACGGATGCCCGAACGCATCGAGCGCGGCCCCGGACGCCACGGTGTGTCCAACGCCTTTTTCCTCTACATCCGCGACCCCGACGGGCACCGCATCGAGCTGTACACCTCCGACTACATCACGGTAGACCCCGACTTCGAGCCGATTAAGTGGCTGCGCGACGACCCCCGCCGCCAGACGCTGTGGGGCGCCAAGACCCCGCGTAGCTGGTTTGAGGAAGCCAGCCCGATGGAAGCCTTCAGCGGCGGCATTCAGGAGGCCAAGGAAGGCAAGCTGACGGGGATTCCGGTCCACGTGATTTGAAGCTGTCGCCGTCGAAGGGTCTGAGAGTCGCAGGAAAAAAATCTTAGACCTTTAGACCTTTCGACCCTTAGACTTTCCCCCAAGGAGCAACCATGAAAACCGCCAACTTTATCGCCAACGGGCGCACCCTGAAAGGCGAACTGAAAAAAGACGGCCTGCTGTACGACGCGGCAGGCGAAGCCCACAACCCCGACGACGTGCAATTCCTGCTGCCGCTCAAGCCCGGCAAAGTGATTGCGCTGGCGCTGAACTACGGCGACCACGTCAAGGAACTCGGGTTTTCGGCCCCGCCTGAGCCGGTGATGTTCCTGAAGCCGAATACCAGCCTGCTGCCGCATAAGGGCACCGTGATTTACCCGCGTGGCGCGAAATACATGCACTACGAGTGCGAACTCGGCATCGTGATTGGCCGCGACGCCCGCCGCGTGAAGGCAAAGGACGCCGAAGACTACATCGGCGGCTACACCATCTCCAACGACCTCGTGGTGCGCGATTACGTGTCCAACTACTACCGCCCCCCCATGCGCGCCAAGGGCTGGGACACTTTCGGGCCGATGGGGCCTTACTACGTTACCGCCGACGAAATCGCTGACCCCTACAACCTCGGCATTCGCTCCTACGTGAACGGCGAACTGCGGCAGGAAGGCAACACCTCGGACATGATTCGGCGCGGCCCCGAACTGATTGAATTCATGAGCCGGTTCATGACGTTGGAAGCGGGCGACGTGATTCTGACCGGCACCCCTGAAGGCGTCAGCCACGTCCACCCCGGCGACGTGATGCGGATGGAGATTGACGGCCTCGGCGCACTGGAAAATCCGGTGGCGCTGGAGGACGAGAGCGCGGAGCCGTTGATTGCTGAGGAAGGAGAAAGGAAGTAGGGCGCTGACGCGCCGTCTAAGGGTCTAAAAGTCGAAAGGTCGAAGGAAAAAACCTTAGACCCTTAGACTTTTTGTCCCTTAGACCCCTTCCGCAGGAAGCCTATGCCCCACCTCACCATCGAATACACCGACAACATCGCCAATCCCCGTATTCCGGAGCTTCTGCGGGCGCTCAATGCTGTCCTGCTCGCCCGCCCCGACACCTTCCCCGTCGGCGGCATTCGGGCGCGGGCTTACCGTCTTAGCGAGTACGCGCTGGCGGATTCGTCGCAGCCGTCCGACGCGTTTGTTCACCTGACCCTCAAAATCGGCGCGGGCCGCAGCGAGGAGGTCAAGAAGGAGACGGGGGACGCCCTGTTTGCCGTCCTGACCGACCACTTTGCCGAAGCCTTTGCCCAGCACGGGCTAATGCTCTCCGCCGAAATCAGCGAGTTTTCAGAGGCGGGGACGTGGAAGAAGAACAATATTCACGCGAGGTACAAGCGGGTCTAAGGGTCGAAAAGTCTAAGGGTCTAAGGTTGTTTCTTTAGACCCTTAGACTCTCAGACTCAATGCCCCAGCATCCAGGGCCGCGCTGCTGGGAACAGCTTTTTCCCGTCCGCCGTGTATAGTGCGCCGGAGGGGTTAAGGGGCCGGTGAACCTGCCGGTCTTCCTGTTCCGAGGCCGGACTGCCGCGCCGGGGTTCGTGGGCAGCTCGCTCGTTGCACTCAAACGCCTCGCGCCGCGCCGGGGTCAGTTGCGGCACCCGCGGCGCACTCACCAGCACGCTGGGTCAGTAACCAGGCAGCGTCTTGCCATTGATGGTTATCTGCCCGTCCTGATAGCCGAAGTCGGCCACCAGTTCGTTGCCTTCGGTGCGGAAGGTGCCGCTGCTGACCAGGTCAGCGGCATTCAGCTCGCTGTCTCCGCCCATGTTGTTCAGTGCCTCAATGGTTTCGGGGCTGGTCCGCATGGTGAGCTGTGCTTGCAGGTACCGCGGCAGCAGCAGCATGGCGTTGCCCAGGTCAGTCATGTTGTCCGGGCCGCTGCCCCCGCCCTCGCCCAGCGCAGCGGCCAGACCCTTGAAGGTGGCCTGTCCGCTGAGTTGCAGGCCAGAGCCGGGGTTGGTAAAGCCCGCTTTGTCGAGCGACAGCACCGGCTCGGCTTGCAGCAGGCCCAGGAGGCTGCGGCTGTACACCTCTTCCATCTCCCGCTCCTGCTCTGGGGTGAACTTGACACCACCCTCCGAAGAGGTCAGGGCCTGCTGGCGAATCTTTTCGTACATTCGGCTCATGTCCTGGAGCGGTTGCCGCGCCACATGCCGCATGCCCAGGTGCAGCTGCAAGCCGCCCAGCGCCGGAGTGTCCAGTACTTCCAGCGTGCCCAGTTCGTAGCGCGTGAGAATGTCGTAGTGCTCCGGGTCGGCCAGGGTGGTTTCGGACCCCACCGTCAGGTTGAGAAGCTGCGCAGTCTGCCCGAGCGCGTCCGTAGAGGCGAGCTGAGCCACCTTGAATTCCGATTTCCCCACCCCAATCAGGTCGTCGGCGCTGCTGTAGCTCTGGTTGCCGTTCAGGGTCATCTGACCCACCTGCAGCGCGTTGCCCCCTGCATTGCCGGCGGTGAACTGCATTCCCGGCCAGGTCAGGTTATAGCCGGTGAGGCGGCCCTGGCTGCCCGTTTCCACCCGGCCCGTCAGCGGCTGCCAGGTCACCTGCCCACCGTCCTGCTGCGACTGAACCTGCCCGGCGGGGACGTTCAGGTCCGTCACCGAGCTGCCGGTCAGGCCCAGCACGGTATGAATGCGCGGCTTCTGACCGCCGACAGCCTTGTCCAGCTGCGCCTGAATTTCGGGGTCAAGGAAGCGGATTTCGGTGTCCACCACGGCCCTGGCAAGGGTGCCGCCCGCCAGCGGGCCATGCTGAATGTGGTTAACGACTTCCCAGCCGGTGGTGGGGTCGTCCTCGGCGCCGATAGGCTGCACAATCATGCGGTGCGTGCTTTTCAAGAAGCCCTTTTCGTAGCTGGATTCCTTGACGGTGAGCAGGCCGGTGGAACGGAACACCTGCTCCAGCCTCGCCGTGACGTCGTTGGTCGCGCCCTGAGCGGCGGAACTGGCGTAAGCCGTGGTTCCGGCCCAGAGGCCCAGGGCCGCCGGGACAGCCAGCGCCAGGGTGAGGGGGGACGGCGGGCGTGCAGTGCGGGGAGCCATGCCCACAGTTTGTCAGACGAATGGTGATGAAGTGGTCAACCTTGCGCGTGGAGTCAGCAGACGTTCGTGCGGCTTTCTTCCGGTCCTGCCCGGCTCCCGGAAAGAGGCCGGCAGCCACCCCTTCTGAAAGGGTCGCCGCTGGCTGAGCGAAGCGGGTGAGTTCTGCCCAAATGCTCTAATGACCCAGTTCATGGTGCAGCCGGCAGCGGGCCTCGTAGCTTTCCTGCGCGCCCACCAGCACCACCGGGTCACCGAAGCGGGCGGGCCGGCCGCCAATCAGGCGCTGCGAGCGGGTGGCCGGTGCCCCGCACACAGTGCAGATGGCGGTGAGTTTCTCCACGCTTTCGGCGCGGGCCAGCAGTTCGGGCATCACCCCGAACGGCTCGGCGCGGAAGTCCAGGTCCAGCCCGGCCAGCACCACGCGCACGCCCTCGCCGGCCAGCTCCAGCACCAGCGGAATCAGGTCCGCACCGAAGAACTGCGCCTCGTCAATGCCTACCACGTCGGGCCAGACCGGCGGGGTGTCGGGGCCGGCGTGGGCGGCCAGCAGGGGGCCTTCGCCGTTCAGCGCGGCGCGGATGGCCGCAGCGTCGGGCACCGGCACGGCGTCCAGCGAGCGCCCGGCGTGGCTGGCGACGGCGGCCACGTGGTAGCGGTCGTCCAGTGCAGGCTTGAACACCGCTACCTGCTGGCGGGCAATCACGGCGCGGGTGAGGCGGCGAATCAGCTCTTCGCTTTTGCCGCTGAACATCGGCCCGACGATGACTTCCAGGTGACCGCCGGCGTAGGGAGACTTGAGCACGGGGGCCAGTATAGGCAAGGAGCCAGCATGAGGAAGGGGCCAGTGCAGCGCAGGTTGGCGGCCGCTCCGCTACAGTGCCACCACCTCATCGGTCAGCCGCTCGGCTTCGGCAGGGTCGTGCGTGACCAGAATCACCGGCAGGTCCAGGCTGCTTAGCAGGGCCAGCAGTTCGTGGCTCAGCTCCAGGCGCAGGGCCGGGTCCAGCGCGGAAAAAGGTTCGTCCAGCAGCAGCGCCCGTGGCCCGGCCAGCAGGGTGCGCCCCAGGGCGGTGCGCTGCGCCTGCCCGCCCGAAATCTGGTGCGGGTAGAGGTCGGCGGCCCTGCGCAGGCCCAGCCGGTCCAGCCAGACGTCCACCTGCGGGTCGCGTACACGCCGGGGCGGGTTCAGCCAGCCGCGCCGCCGCCCGGCCGCCAGGTTCTGCGCCACGGTGAGGTGCGGAAAGAGCGCGTAGTCCTGGAACATGTACCCCAGCCTGCGCCGCTGCGGCGGCACCCACAGGCCCTGCGCGGTGTCCTGCAAGCTTTCGCCGCCGAAAGCCAGCCGGCCCTGCTCGGCCCGTATCAGCCCGGCCAGCGTTTGCAGCAGTAGGCTTTTGCCGCTGCCCGAAGGCCCCACCAGCGCGGTGCGCCGCTGCCACAGCTGCCGGCGGACGGTCAGCCTGAAGCGGCCCGGCCCCCGCCCCAGCGCCGCCGTGAACTCCAGGTCCCAGACGGGCGGCCCGGTTCTCTGCGGCGTCATCCCACCCGCCCGGCCGGCCGGGGCGGCGAGAGCCGGTGCGCCAGCAGCAGCGTGCCTACGCACACCAGCGACGTGACGGCCACCAGCTGCGCGGCGGCGCCGTCCTGCCCAGCCTGCACCGCCTCGTAGATGCCGATAGACAGGGTCTGCGTCTCGCCGGGAATGCTGCCGGCAATCATCAGGGTGGCGCCGAACTCGCCCAGTGAGCGGGCGAAAGCCAGCAGCAGCCCTGACAGGATGGCCCGCCAGGCCAGCGGCAGCGTGACCCGGAAAAAGGTGGCTGCCCGGCCCAGCCCCAGCACCCAGGCAGCCCCTTCCAGTTGCCGGTCCACCTCCTCGAAGGCGGCGCGGGCCGGGCGGAACACCAGCGGGAACGACACCACGCTGGCCGCCAGCACCGCGCCCCAGATGGTGAACACCAGCTGCACGCCCAGGTCCGAAAGCAGCGGCCCCAGCACCCCATGCCCCCCCACCAGCACCAGCAGGTAATAGCCCAGCACGGTGGGGGGCAGCACCATCGGCAGGGTCAGCAGCGAATCCAGCAGGTTGCGCCCCGGCCAGCGGCTGCGTGCCAGCCACCAGCCCGCCGCCGTGCCCAGCACCAGGTTGATGGCGGTGGCCCAGCCTGCCACCTGGAGGGAGAGCAGCAGCGGGGTCCAGGTGGCGGCGGGGTCGGGCATGCGGCCCCCAGCTTAGCGCTCTGGCCCGGTGAGGAATCCGGCCCGGCGGAAGATGGCCTGCGCCTCCGGACTGCCCAGAAAGTCCAGCAGCTCGGCGGCGGCCTGCGGCTGGGGGGCCGCCTTCAACTGCGCTGCCTGATACTCGATAGGGGTCTTTAGGGGCAGCTCGGCCACCACCCGAACCCGCTGGGGCATCAGCGCGGCGTCGGTGGCGTACACGAAGCCGGCCTGCGCCTCGCCGCGCGCCACCCAGTCCAGCACCTGCCGCACGCTCTGGCCGTACACCAGCCGGGGCTCCAGCGTGTTCCATAGCTGCAGTCCTTCCAGGGCCTGTTGGGCGTAGCGCCCCGCCGGCACACTCTGCGGCTTGCCGGTGGCGAGGCGTGCGCCGGCTCCGGCCTGAGCGCTCAGCCACGCCGCAGCCTGCGGGGGGCTGGCGGGTAGGGGCGTGGGGAGCCCGCTGGCCGCCGCCGGCGCAATCAGCACCAGCCGGTTGTACACCAGCGGCCGGGCCTCGCCGGCCAGCAGCCCGGCCGCCTGCGCCTGCCTCATCGTCTCGCGGTCGGCCGACAGGAACAGGTCTGCGGGTGCGCCGGCTTTCAGCTGGCTGAGCAGCGCCCCCGACCCGGCGGCGGTGACCCGGACCTCCTGCCCGGGGTGGGCCTGGCTGTACTTGCCCGCCACCTCGGTCACCACCTCGCGCAGGCTGGCAGCCACCGCCACGGTGAGGACTGTTGGCCCTCCCGCAGTGGTCTGCCCGGTCTGGGGGGACGTGCAACCGCTCAGCAGGGCCATTCCCAGTGGGCTCAGGCCCAACAGCGCTGCCAGCCGCCTCTTCACAGGCGGAGCCTCACAGCCGCCCCTGCGCCAGCCCCAGCAGACGGTCCACCACCCGCTCGCCGCTGGAGCGGATGCCGCCGTGCTCGTACTCGTCGGTGATGAAGGTGCTCAGGCCCGGCAGCAGCGCCGCCGTCTGCCGCGAGAATTCGAACGGCACGAAGGCGTCGTCCACGTAGATGGCGGCCGCTGCCGGCACCTGCACTTCGCGCAGGCGTTCGCGGCTGTACAGTGGCCCCCAAGCCCGCGCCGCCAGCAGTTCGGCCGCTTCAGTGTAGGGGCGCAGCCGGGGATCATGCCGCAGAAAGTCGCGGTGGACATGCTCACCGGCCAGCAGGGTAGGGTCGGCGGCAAAGTCGGCGGGCATGGTGCGCTCGGCCGACCAGCCGGTCACCTGCGCGTCGGCCCAGCAGGCTTCGTGCAGCAGCAGGTAGATGGGATGGCTGGCCTGAAACGGCAGCATGGCCCGGATGCCGGCGCGGAACACCGGCGAATCCGGGTGGTGCTCCAGAAAAAAGTGCAGCCGCTCGGCGCCGCCGTCCGACCCCAGGTGCATCCCCAGCCGGCGCAGCATTTCGGGCGTGATTTCCTCGTCGTGTTCGCTGCGCAGCCTGCCGGCCCCGGCCCGTTCCATCAGGGCGGCGATGCGGGCGCGGTCCTCTGGGAAGCGGCGGTAGTACCGCTCCGACTTGGCGCGCAGCGTGGCCCAGGTCAGCGCGTACACTTCGTCGATGTGCCGGCCCGGCGCGGGGAGGCCGCCCGTGAACAGCGCTTCTGCCACCGCTTCCGGGAACAGCGACAGATAACTCAGGGTGCAAAATCCTCCGAACGACTGCCCCAGCACGCTCCAGCGCTCGGCTCCCAGCGCCCGGCGGACCGCTTCGGCGTCGTGGACAATGGCGTCGGCGCGGAAGTGGCTCAGATAGTCGGCCTGCTCCTGGGCGCTGCCGCTCAGCCGGCCCACCGGCGTGGACCGCCCGGTGCCGCGCCCGTCCAGCAGCACCAGCCGGTAGTCCTGTAGCAGCCGCTTCTGCCAGGCGGGCAGGTCGGCCAGCGCGGCCGGGCGCGGGCCCTCCACGCCGGGGCCGCCCTGCAAGAACAGCAGATAAGGCTTTTGTGCGCCGCCCTCGGCCGTCACGATGCGGGCGTAAATCTCCAGCTCGGGTCCAGTGGGGTCGGCGTGATTCAGCGGCACGCTGAGGTGCAGGTCCTGAAGGTGCAGGCCGGGCAGTTGCAGGGGCATGGCTTTAGCCTACGCTCCCGGTCCCGGCGCTGTCCTCCGCCACGGCCCGGCGCACCTCGGCCAGGAACCCCTGCGGCGCTGCGGTCTGCCCCTGCGCCAGCGCGGCGCGGCCACCGCCCCGCCCACCCGTCACTACCAGGGCGGCGCGCAGCACGGCCCCGGCGTCCAGCTCCGGGACACCGCTGCCTACTCCGCAGCGCTCCCCGGCCACGGCGGCCCGCACTTCTCCGGCCGGTACGCTGCCCAGCACCGGGGCCAGCAGTCCTTCTTCGGGCAGGCTCAGCAGGCGCAGGGTCACGCTGCCGGCCGTCTCTGCAGGGGCCGCGTCTACCAGCGCGCCGGCCAGCGCCGTCCGCAGAGCCTGCGCTTCGGCTGCCAGGCGGTCGCGTTCGCTGCGCAGGGCCTCTACACGCTCGGCCAGCCCGGCGGGGCCGGTGCTGAAGCTCTGGGCCAGGGCGCGGGTGTCGCGGTACACCCCGCCCAGATACTCCGCCGCTTCCGGCCCGGCGCGGAAGGTCACGCGGGTCAGCCCCGCCTTGATGCGCTCCAGCCCCAGCACGGTGACCGGCGCGGCCAGGTTGCCCAGTGGCAGGTGGGTGCCGGCGCAGGCGCTCACGTCGAACAGGTCGCCTGCCGCGTCCCGGAACATGACCAGCCGCACGTCCCCGGTCAGCGGGGTGGCGCGGCGCAGCGGATAGGCGCGCAGCTCGGTGTGGGGCACCAGCTGCGTGTCCAGCCGCAGCGGTCCGGCCACCATCACCTCCCGCAGCAGCGCCTCGGCGGCCTGGGCGTCGGCTTCGCTGGGGTCGCCGCGCAGGTCCAGCGTGCAGTCGGGGCCGCGCATGCCCACCGCCGCCACCTCAAAGGCAGGATTGACGCGGGCAAACGCCTGGGCCAGCAGGTGTTCGCCGGTGTGGCGGGCCATCTGGCGCAGGCGGCTATAGGCGTCCACCTCGCCGTCCAGCTGGGTGCCGACCGGCGGCAGTTCGCCCTCGACTGCGTGCCATACGGCGCCGCTGGCCTTGTCCAGCCGGGTGCCGGTCACCTTCCAGCTTTGCTCCCCAGCCCGCAGCCAGCCGCAGTCACCGTTTTGCCCGCCGCCCTGCGGATAAAAGGCGGAAGCGTCCAGGGCGACTTCTCCCTTTGCAGCGGCCACCACCTGCGCCCGAAAGTGCAGGTCCAGCGGCGCGGCGTGGTCCAGGCGGCGGGTGGGGGCAGGTGCAGCGGACGTGGAAGTCATGCCCTGCACTCTAGACCAGGCTCAGCCCCTTTACTTGCCCAGGGTCACGAAGCCGTACACCCACTGCCCGGTGCCGTCCGGAGCCACGCGGTATTCGGCGCGGGGGCCGACCATGACCGGCAGCAGGTTGGAGCGCAGGAACAGGTCACCCCGGTAATAGTTCCAGTCGTTTTGCCAGTTGTGGGTGTAGCCGCCGCGCACCGCCCCTACACCGAAAGCCGGGTCGCCCGCGTAAGGCAGGCGGTAGGTGGCATACAGGCTGGTTTCCTGCGCCCGCGCCTGGCCATAGTCGGGAATGACCGACTCGCCGGCTGCAAAGCGTTCCAGGTGGCTGGCTTCCAGCAGCAGCTGCGGCGTCGGGGTGGCGGTGGCGCTGACCAGCACTTCGGCGCTGGAGTGGGCCTTGCCCTCGAAAGGGTAGAGGTACAGCCGGGCCAGCGGGGCCACGCGGAAGCTCACGCCGCCTACCTTTTCGGTGTAGGCCGTTCCCACCTGCGAGTAGGTGAAAGGCTCACGCCGTTCGCCCGAAGCGGCCAGGCCCGCTTTGTTGTAGATGTAGGCCTGGCCGTTCAGCGCCGTGAAGGCGTACCCCGCCGACAGCTCGGACAGGCCCTTTTCCCGGACCACGCCGGTAAACTGCGGGCCGGTGTAGGGATTGTGCAGGACTTCGGCGCGGCGCACGTCGTTCTCGATACCGACCAGGTAAGTGGTGTTGTTCATGCGGGTGGACAGCGAATAGTCCCACAGGTTCTGCTCCGGCCGGTTGGCGACGGTAAAGCGCAGGTCGTGTTCGGTGGGCAGCGGCAGCCCGCCCAGGCCGATACGGGTCACGTCGTTCTTGGCGTCCAGCTCCAGAATGGGCGTTACGCCCCCAAAGCGTCCGAAGTAATTTTCGGGCACGCCGAAGCGTGGACTCTGGGCTGCGCCCGCCTCCTGCGTGCTCTGGGCAGCGGCAGCGGGGAGCAGGACCAATGTGGTCAGCAGCGCGGCAAAGTGAAGGGGGGAGCGCAGGTGCGTCATGTCCGTTACTATGCCCCATCCGCATGGCAAAAGCCTGACTCGGCAGTCAGAGAGGGCTTTTCCCCCGCGCCATCTGCTACGCTGAGCAGCACTCAGACCGAGGGGAAGTCCGGTGAGAATCCGGCGCTGTCGCGCAGCGGTATGTGGAGGGGCAAAGGCCCCCCCGCGAGCCCGAATGCCTCCTGAGCTGGGCCGCCGCCTGCGGGCCGCGCCCACCCTTCGCCGTCAAAGGGCCCAGCCGCCAGAGTTCACCTGTTCCTCTTCCGCGCTGCAGCCTTTGCTGAGGCCGGTTTTTCGTGTGCGCCTGCCCCAGCTGCAAGTCCAGCACCAAGAGGAACTTATGACCCACAAGACCCTGGCCGCCGCCCTGCTGCTGGCCCTGAGCACTGCCGCGCAGGCCACCTCCTACCCGCTGACCGTGACCGACGACCTAGGCCGCCGCGTGGTCCTGAAAAAAGAACCCATGCGCATCGTGGCGATGCTGCCCTCGCACACCGAGACCCTGATTGCCATCGGCGCCGGCGGCAAGCTGGTCGGCATCGACGAGTACTCCAACTATCCCAAGAACGTCACCGACAACATCACCAAGGTGGGCAACGGGTTCCAGCCGAACATCGAGAAAATCGTGGCCCTCAAGCCGGACCTGGTGCTGGCCGACGAATCCAGCTCCTCGCGCCTGACTGCCCGGCTGGAAGCGGCCGGCCTGACCGTGTACGGCGGCACTGCCCAGACCTACAACGAGGTGTTTCAGAAAATCGTGGTGCTGGGCCGGCTCACCAACCGTGAGAGCGGCGCCACCCGCCTGGTCAGCTCCATGCGCCGCGACCTGAGCGCCCTGGAGCGCACCGTGGTGAACCGCCCCAAGGTCAGCACCTACTATGAGGTGGACCCGACACCCTACTCGGTGGGCCCCAACTCGTTTATTGGCACCCTGATGACCCGCGCCGGGGGCAGGACCATCGTGCCGGCCAGCTTAGGCGACTTTCCCAAGATTGACCCGGAACTGATTGTCAGGAGCAACCCGCAGGTGATGATTGGCCTGACCCCCGAAGAGGCCCGGCGCCGTCCCGGCTGGCAGAACCTGCAGGCCGTGCGCGCTGGGCGCGTGTACAAGCCCACCGCCGCGGAGCGCGACGCCCTTTCGCGCCCCGGCCCCCGGCTGCCGCAGGCCATGCGCGCCCTGATTCGCATGATTCACCCTGAAGCGCTGAAATGACCCGGAGCGCTGAAGTGAGCGCGGCAGGGAAGTGGGCGTGACAGGCGACCTGACAGGCGACGCCACCCGCCAGCGCCGGGAAGCCGCCATGCGCGAGCTGGCGGAGGCCCGCAGCCGCTACCGCAAGCGGGAGGACGTTTCCAGGGGCCGGCGCGGGCTGCTGCTGGTCAATACCGGCGACGGCAAAGGCAAAAGCACCGCCGCCCTGGGCCTGATGATGCGGGCCCACGGGCGGGGCTTACGCGTCAAGATGTTTCAGTTTCTCAAGCAAGAGGGGGCCAGTTTCGGGGAACACCGCACCCTGGACGCCCTGGAGCTGCCCTACCAGGGCCTGGGAGACGGCTTTACCTGGCGCAGCCGCGACCTGGACGGCTCCGCCGAGCTGGCCGCACACGGCTGGGCGCTGGCCCGCGCCGCCATCGAAAGCGGCGAGTACGACCTGCTGGTGCTGGACGAGTTCACCTATCCCCTGAGCTACGGCTGGGTGCCCTGGCCCGAGGTGGAAGCGGTGCTGCGCGGCCGGGACCCTGACCTGCACGTGGTGATTACCGGGCGCGGCGCCCTGCCCGAGCTGGTGGCCCTGGCCGACACCGTCACCGAGATGCGGCCCGTCAAGCATGCTTACGAGGCGGGCATCGGCGGTCAAAAAGGGATTGAATATTGAACTCTGCTGCTCTCCGAAGCGCCTTTGTGCTGGCCGCGCCGTCGTCGGGCAGCGGCAAGACCACGGCAGCGGCACTGCTGTGTCTGGCCCTGCGGGCACGCGGGCTGAGCGTGCAGCCGTTCAAACTGGGCCCCGATTACCTGGACCCCACCCACCTGAGCCGGGCGGCTGGGCGGCCAGCACGCAACCTCGACTCGTTCCTGCTGCCGCCGGAGCGTGTCGGGGTGCTGTTCGCCCGCGCCGCGAATGCCGCCCACGTGAGCGTGGTGGAAGGGGTAATGGGCCTGTACGACGGCCGCGACCCTACCTCCGACGAACATTCGGGCGCTGACCTGGCCCGGCAGCTGGGCCTGCGCGTGGTGCTGCTGATTGATGCCGGCGGTATGGCCCGCACGGTGGCGGCGCTGGCGGCCGGCCTGCGCGACTTCGGGACTGGGGTAGACGTGGCCGGCGTGATTCTCAACCGGGTGGGCAGCGAAGGCCACGCCCAGCTGTGTGAAGTGGCGCTGGCAGAGGTGGGGCTGCCACTGCTGGGCTTTATCCCGGCCGACCCGGCGCTGCACCTGCCCGAGCGGCATCTGGGCCTGCTGGCCGCCAGCGAAGCCGGCTGGGACGAGGCCGCCGCGCTGCATGCCGCCCGCTTTCTGCGGCTGGACGCGTTGCTGGCGGCCACCCGCTTGCCTGCGTTGGAAGCCATGGAGCCGCTTCAGTTCCCCACGGCCAGTGCCCGCATCGCCTACGCCTGGGACGAGGCGTTTTCCTTTTATTACCCCGACGCCCTGGACGAACTGCGCCTGGCCGGCGCCGAGCTGCTGCCCTTCAGCCCGCTGCGGGATGTGGCCCTGCCGCCGGGGGTGGGCGGTCTGCTGCTGGGCGGCGGTTATCCGGAGCTGTACGCCGCTCAGCTGAGCACCAACGTCTCCATGCGGCGGGCCGTCCGTGACTTTGCCGCTGCCGGCCGCCCGGTCATCGGGGAATGCGGCGGGCTGATGTACCTGGGCGAGACGCTGGAGGACCTGGAAGGCCGCACGCACGCGATGTGCAGCGTCATTCCCGCCCGCACCCGCATGCAGCCGCGCCTCAGCCTGGGCTACCGCGAGGCGCGGGCGCTGGCCGCTTCGCCGCTGGCCCCGGCGGGCGCGCAGCTGCGCGGGCACGAGTTCCACTACTCCGAGCGGCTGGACCTACCCACCCATCCGGCCTACCGTTGGACCGGCCATGCGGGCGAGGTCGTGGAAGAAGGCCACGCCCAGGGCAACGTGCTGGCAAGCTATCTGCACCTGCACTATGGCGCCGACCCGGCCCTGGCGCGGCGAGTGGTGAACGCGTGCCGGTCATGACGCGCCGTCCCGCCTGGCCGCAGCTGGTGGTGTGGATGGAGCATGCTGTCCGCCTGGACGTGGTGACTGCCCAGCAGGCTGCGCGTAACTGGCTCAGAAGCCGGGGGCGGCTGCTGTGAGCGAACTGGTTTTCGTGACCGGCGGCGCCCGCAGCGGCAAAAGCTCCTTTGCCGAGCGGCTGGCGGCGGGGCGCGGCGGACCTGTCACCTATCTCGCCACCGCCCAGGCGTTCGACGGCGAGATGAGGGAACGCATCGCCCGGCACCGTGTGGACCGCCCGGCGGGGTGGTCCACGGTGGAAGAACCGCTGGACGTCCCCGCCGCTCTCGCTGCGGCCGCGCCCGGTACGGTGCTGCTGGACTGCCTCAGCCTCTGGGTCAGCAACCTGATGCTGGCCGGCTGGTCCGATGGGGCCGTGCTGGATGCCGCCGCCCGCCTGCTGACCGCCGCCCGCCAGCGCGAAGGCCTCACCGTGCTAGTCACCAATGAGGTGGGGTTCGGCATCGTGCCGGAGAACGCCCTGGCGCGGCGCTACCGCGACCTGCTGGGCTGGGTCAACCAGCGCTGCGCCGCCGAGAGCGACCAGGCCTGGCTGCTGGTCAGCGGGCTGCCGCTGGCCCTGAAAGGAGAGGTGGGAGGGAAGAGCCCAGCTTCCTCCGCCGGGCGATGAAAGGCCAGGCAGGGGTGCCCTCCGCGCGGCAGCTGGCCCGCTTTTTGTTCTTCCCAGACAGAAATTTGACAGGTCAAACTGGAATAGTACCTGAACAGATGAAGTGCCGCCTTCCTGTGGGCCGGCGCACTTTCCCAGGAGAAAAACTATGAATCCACTGTACCCTTTACTTAGCCGCATTGTTCCTGCCGACCGGGCTGCCATGGCCCGTGCTCAGGCCCGCCAGGCCCAGCTCACCAAACCGGCCGGCGCCCTGGGCGACTTGGAAACCCTGTCGGTGCGGCTGGCCGGCGTGTTCGGCAGCGAGCAGCCAGCGCCGCAGGGGGCCGCCGTGTTGGTGGCGGCTGGGGACCACGGCGTGGCCCAGGACAGCGTCAGCGCCTACCCGCCCGAGGTCACCCCGGCGATGGTGATGAATTTCCTCACCGAGACCCGCGCCGGTCCGGGGGGCGCCGCTGTTAATGTGCTGGCCCGCACCCTGGGCGCCAGGGTGTACGTGATGGACGCTGGAGTAGACGCCGAGCTGCCCACCCACCCGGCCCTACACCGCGCGGCCCTGTACCAGGGCGAGCAGCGGCGCGGCACGCGCAACCTGCGCTTTGAAGCGGCCATGTCTCCCGAGGAAACCTACGCGCTGATTCTGGCCGGCGCCGCGCTGGCCCGCCGGGCGATTGAGGACGGCGCCGACTTTATCGTGCCGGGCGAGATGGGGATCGGGAACACCACCCCCGCTGCGGCCATCACGGCCCGGCTGCTGGGCCTGGACGCCGCCGAGGTGACCGGCCGCGGCACCGGGGTGGATGACGAGCGGCTGGCCCATAAGGTCGGCGTGGTCCGCGAGGCGCTCGGCCGCAGCCCGGTGACGGACCCCATCGCCGTGCTGGCCGAGTTCGGCGGCTTCGAGATTGCCGCCATGCTGGGCATGATGCTGGAAACGGCCGCTCAGCGCCGGGTCATCGTGCTGGACGGCTTCGTGGAGGGCAGTGCCGCCCTGGTGGGCACCGCGCTTTGCCCGCAGATGGGCGATTACCTGTTCCCGGCCGGCCACTGCGCCGAGCGTGGGCACGCCGTGCAGCTGGCCCACCTGGGCCTGAAACCCATGTTCGACCTGGGCTTGCGTCTGGGCGAAGGCAGCGGCGGAGTGCTGGCCCTGCCCCTGCTGCGGGCAGCGGCAGCCACCCTGCGTGAGATGCAGACTTTCGAGGAAGCGGGGGTGCCGGGCTGACCGGCCCGCGTGGACGGATAGGCGGCTGGCTGGGCGAGCAGCTCCGCGCCGCCCATCTGGCCGTGGCTTTCCTGACCGCCGTGCCGCTGCCCCCGGTGGACGTGCGCCCCGGCGACTTTGCCCGTGCCAGCGCCTACTACCCGCTGGCCGGGTATCTGGTGGGTGGGCTGGCGGCGTTGGCGCTCTGGCTGACCGGGCCGCTGCCGGATGGGGTGGGGGCAGCCCTCACCCTGGGAGTGTGGCTGGGCCTGACCGGCTGGCTCCATTTCGACGGTCTGGTGGACAGCGCTGACGCCCTGCTGGCGACCAAAACTCCGGCCCAGCGCCTGGATATCCTGAAGGACGTGCATGTGGGGGCGTTCGGCCTGGGCAGCGGTGTGCTGTACCTGCTCACGTTCTGGAGTCTGCTGGCGGCCGGGCTACCGCTCTACGCTCCGCTGGCCGCTGCCGTCACCGCGCGGGCGCTGGTGCTGCTGCCCATGAACCTGTACCCGGCTGCCCGCGCCGAATCGTTGGGGGCCCGCTCCCGCGAGGGCCGCATGCTGCCTGCCCTGTTGCTGGCGGCTCCGCTGGTTCTGCTGGACGGTGTCTGGGCCGGTGCCCTGCTGGCGCTGGCGCTGATGCTGCTGATGGCCCGCTGGGCGGCAGGCCGCCTGGGCGGGGGCATCAGCGGCGATGTCTACGGTCTATTGATCGGTGTGGGCGAACTGGGCGTGCTGCTGGGGCTGCTCTCGGCTCTGACCTGGGCAGCTGGCTGAGCCTTGCTCCTTGCCCGTGCCTGCGCCGGGCGTCACGGTTCCGCCGGGTCCGGCCCTGCTAGAGTGGCCCTCTCTCAGCGACGACCGCTGCCTGCGCTGTCAGGCCAGAAAGGACCACCTCCCTTGATTACTGACCAGTTCGGCCGCCCCTTACGCGACCTGCGGATTTCGGTCACCGACCGCTGCAACCTGCGCTGCACCTACTGCATGCCGGCCGAGGTGTTTGGTCCCGACTACGCCTTTTTGCCCCAGAGCGAGCTGCTGTCCTTCGAGGAAATCGAGCGGGTCAGTCGCGTCATGGTGGGCCTGGGCGTGCAGAAACTGCGGCTGACCGGCGGCGAACCGCTGCTGCGGCGCGAATTGCCGATGCTGGTGGCGCAGCTGGCGCGGATTGAAGGCGTCCAGGACCTCGCCATGACCACCAACGGTCTGCTGTTGCCCCGCTTCGCTGCTGAGTTGAAGGCGGCGGGGCTGCAGCGCGTCACGGTCAGTCTGGACGCGCTGGACGCCGAAACGTTTGGACAGATGAACGGCCTGGGGGTGTCGCCCGAGAAGGTGCTGGCCGGTATCGACGCGGCCCTGAGCGCCGGCCTGGGCGTCAAGCTGAATACGGTGGTCAAGCGCGGCGCCAACGACGCTGGCCTGGCCGAGTTCTGGCGTGAGCTGCGCGGTAAGGCCACGGTCCGCTTTATCGAATTCATGGATGTGGGCAACCACAACGGCTGGGACCTGGGCCATGTGCTGCCGTCCGCCGAGGTGCTAGAGCGCCTGGCCGGTGAAGACCTTACCTTTACGCCGCTGCCGCCGCGCCATCCCGGCGAGGTGGCCAGCCGGTTCGCGTCTCAGGATGGGTATGAAGTGGGCCTGATTTCCAGTGTGACGGCCCCCTTCTGTGGCGACTGTTCCCGGCTGCGCCTCTCTGCAACCGGCAGCCTCTATACCTGTCTGTTTGCAGGCGAGGGGTATGACCTCAAGACCCCTCTGCGGGCCGGCGAGAATGATGCCCAGCTGCATGACCGCGTCGCTGGCCTGTGGCGCGCCCGGCGTGACCGCTACTCGGAGGAACGCGGGGAGCAGACTGCAGGGCGGCCCCGGATTGAGATGAGCTTTATCGGCGGCTGAGCCTGACAGGCCAGGGGCAGGCGCTACACTGAAGAATGTGACAGATTCCATGTTCTCCTGGGTGGTCCGCCTGTGAGTGCTGACATTCAGCCGTTTGACTGGCACCGCATGTTCATCGGGGAGATGACCCCGCTTTTCATGCTGGAAATCGTGTTCCGCACGGTGGTCATTTTTGCTTGGCTGCTGCTGCTGCTGCGGCTGTCGGGTCAGCGCAGCTTGACGCAGCTGGGCCCGCTGGAGCTGGCGATCGTGATCGCGCTGGGTTCGGCTGCCGGTGATCCGATGTTTTACGCGGATGTTCCTCTGCTGCACGGCATGCTGGCCCTGGCTCTGGTGGTGGGAATGCAGCATGTGATTTCAGTTTTGATTGTCCGCAGTGAGACGGTAGAAACCCTGCTGCAGGGTATCCCGCTGGAAATGGTACGCAGCGGCGTGCTGAACCTGGAGAACATGCGCCGTGCCAACCTTAGCCAGGAGGACGTGTTCGAGTACCTGCGCCGTGAGGGCGTGCGCCAGCTGGGAGAGGTGCAGCGCGCTTATCTGGAGCAGAACGGGACATTTAGCGTGTTCAAGCATCCTCCCGGTGAGGCGCCCCCAGGTCTGCAGGTGGTGCCGCCCTGGGACTTGGAACCTCCCCGGCCGCTGACAGGTGCGAATGCTGGCCCGCTGGTGTGTGCTTCCTGTGGGTCTCCGGTGGATGAGAAGGGCGATACGGCTTGCTTATGTGGAGGCCAAGAGACGGTTCCTGCTGTTGTTGACCCTTTGCTGCATGCTTCCTGATCTACGGTTGTCTGCCCTGTCCTTGCCGGTGTTCTGGGTTGCTCACGGGAAGTGCTCTTCCCTGGCTAAAAGAGATAATCTGCGAATTACACATAGACAAGTCACATAGTCCCTCTATCTACTACATGCCTTTCGATCTGTTTGCTTCAGGGCTAATGCTTTCGCTGTGGCAACTGTGTTCTCCTCTAAGCATTCGCTTGGGCTAAAGCTTCTCCTTGGAGGGAAGAGGAGAAAGGTGTGGGGTTATCTTAATTTTTGTAATCTGAATATTATATAAGAGGGTAGACAGCTTCCTCACAGAATGGACGAGAAGGCCCCTCGGCGGACGGTTGAGGAGTACGGGATAGGGCGAAATTCATCAGCAGCTAGACTTCTTCTTTCCTAAGGGATTTTAGGAGAGAGAGACTCAATCTCCTGTGCAGAGAGTCAGGGCTTGAAAGCTCAGTGCCTCAGAGAGGTCGAAAACAGGGCTATTCATTCGCCCCTGGTCTGCGCCCCCCCGCCCGTCCAACTTTAGGTTGGAACAGCAGATTATGACTGGGCTGTGGCCGCGGTCTGCTCAGGACGTAGCCAGTGTGCAGGCAGCACTATTTCGGTGGCACTAATGGCGGAAGGCCGGGCAATGGTGACTTCACGGCTGTGGGTTACGAAATCACGCCTCGCTTCAGGGACTCTCCAGCTCACCAGGCAGCGCTCCAGCGGTAAACGCGCCGCTGCGAACGACGGTCATAAGCGGACCGTCGGCGCGGTCCTGACAGGTAGTTGCTGCTTTGCTCTGAAGGTTCAACATCGGCCGTGCTCGGCTTCCGCGTGCCATGACGTACGGGCCTGAGGCGGTAGAGCTGTCACTCGGCAGCACTGCCCTACAGGAGCATGACCGAATCAAGAACCCCTGGCTGGTAATCGGAGGCCGTGCTGAGGGCTTTCAGGGCTGAGGTCTTTCAGTGCGTGGCTTCAGCACTGTTGATGAGTCGGCTTGTCTCCCCGGTACCGTCCAAGACCTCATCAAAAATGAGAAGGGTTCAGGAACTTTAGACAAAGATGGAGAACGTGGCGGGTGGCTTGTTGCAAACGGCGCGGCAGGATTTCGCAGCTCTGCCCTCCCTTGCGCAGGTCCTGCGGCTGAGAGATTTAAAGAAGGAGCCAACCCGCTCCTGACCATCCCAGGCCCGCCAGCGTCTAAGCTCATGAGCATGACCAACACCACCCACCGCGATCTGATTACCAAGCACATGCCTGTCTTCTGCGCCGAGGGAAACAACCACGGCCTGGTAGACCACCTGGACGGCGACTACATCAAGCTGGTCAAGGACGAGCAGGGCCAGCACCACTGGCTGCCGCTCAGCGCCGTGGACCACGTGGACGAGTACGTTCACCTGAACCTCAGCCACGCCGAGGTGGCCCAGCAGTGGCTGACCGAAGACCCCCATCCGCAGCACCGCGACTGAACCACGGAAAAACACAGAAGAACGCAGAACCCCGGCCCCCTTCCAGAACCGACTGGCGGGGGCTTTTTCACGTCCAGTGGGGCATATTCCCTTGTCTGAGGGGCGCGGAGCGTACACTAGGACTTCCAACTCTCAACTTCCAACAGCCGTTCCCTACCCTACGGAGGCCCACATGCAAGACGACACCACCTCACCGCCGCAGCCACAGGCGCTCACCACTCCGGTACAGCTGACCGTCAACGGCATGTCCTACCGCCTCGACCTCGACCCCCGCGCCTCGGTGCTGGACACCCTGCGCGACCGCCTCGGCGTGATGTCCGTCAAGAAAGGCTGCGACCACGGGCAGTGCGGAGCCTGCACGGTGCTTGCTGACGGCAAGCGCGTGCTGTCGTGCCTGTGCCTCGCCGCGTCCTACGACGGCGCCGACCTCGTGACTGCCGAGGGCTTGGGCAGCGTGCAGAAGCTTCACCCCATGCAGCAGGCCTTCCTCGACCACGACGGCTTTCAGTGCGGGTACTGCACGCCGGGGCAAATCTGCTCGGCGGTGGGGATGCTGGACGAACTCGCGCAGGGAATGCCCAGCCACGTCACGCCGGACGTGCGGGCAGCGGCGCAACTTAGCGACGCCGAAATCCGCGAGCGCATGAGCGGGAACCTGTGCCGCTGCGGAGCGTATGTGAACATCGTCTCGGCCATCAAGGAGGTCGGGGAGGCCATGCAGGCACAGGCCACGCCCCCGGCCCCGGCCGGCGCGGAGGTCAGGGGATGAAACCTTTCACCTTCGAACGGGCACAGAGCGTCGCCGACGCCCTGGATAAATTGCCGCCCCAGGGCGCGTACCTGGCAGGCGGCACCAACCTGGTGGACCACCTGCGCCTGGGCATCCGCGAGGTGTCGGCGCTGGTGGACGTGTCGCGCCTTGACCTGACCGAAATCGCCCCGCTGCCGGACGGCGGCCTGCGCGTCGGCGCACTGGTGAAAAACAGCGACATGGCCGCGCATCCGCTCATCCGGCAGCGGTATCCGATGCTGGCCGAGGCGATTCTGGCCGGCGCCTCCGGGCAGATTCGGAACATGGCGACCACCGGCGGGAACCTGCTGCAGCGCACCCGCTGCGTGTACTTTCAGGACCTCACGGCGCCGTGCAACAAGCGGGAACCCGGCACGGGCTGCTCGGCCATCCACGGCTTTGGGAAATACAACGCCCTGCTGGGCACCTCCGAGCACTGCGTGGCGGTTCACCCGTCCGACATGTGCATTCCCCTGGCCGCACTGGACGCCGCCGTCGTTGTGGAGGGCAAAGGGGGCGCGCGCCGCATTCCCTTTGGCGACTTCCACCGGCTGCCGGGCGACACGCCGCACCTCGACACCAACTTGCAAGCAGGCGAGCTGATTACGGCGGTGGAGCTTCCCCCGCTGCCCGTCGCCGCGCACTCCACCTACCGCAAGGTACGCGAGCGGGCGTCCTACGCTTTCGCGCTGGTGTCGGTGGCAGCCGCGCTGCGGGTAGAAGGCGGCCATATTCAGGACATCCGGCTGGCCTTCGGAGGGACCGCGCACAAACCCTGGCGGGCAGACAAAGCCGAGGCTGCCCTGAAAGGGAAGCCCGCCACCGCCGAGAATTTCCGCGCCGCGGTCGAAGCTGAACTGTCGGGCGCCAGCACCGGCCCGGAGAACGCCTTCAAGGTGCCGATGCTCCGCAATACGGCAATGTCGGTGCTGGAGGAACTATGCGGCGGCAAGACGGCCCAGCGCCGCGCCGAGCAGGGAGGCGAGGCATGACGGCCGACGCGAGGACCGGCAAGGCAGAAAGCAGCGTCGGCCAGGACCGGGTCCGCATCGACGGCCCACTGAAAGTGACTGGCACCGCGCCTTACGCCTTCGAGCAGCCAGTGGAGAACCCGCTCTACCTGTTCCCGCTGACCTCCACCATCGCCAAGGGCAAAATCCGCCGCATCGACGCAGCGGCAGCCCGCGCTGTGAGCGGCGTGGTAGACGTGCTGACGCATGAAAACGCGCCCAGGCTGCTCGCCAAGACCGACGCCGAGCTGTACCTGCTGCAGTCGCCCGACGTGCATTATTTCGGCGAGTACATCGGCGCGGTGGTGGCCGAGTCGCAGGAAATCGCCCGCCACGCGGCGGGCCTGGTGCGGGTGGAGTACGTCGCCGAAGCGGAGGACACCGCCTTTCGCCCCGGGCACCCCGGCGAATACAACCCGAAGAAGATCAACACCGGCAAACCCGCCGACACGCAGCAGGGCCAGCTGGAAGAAGGGCTGGCGCAGGCGGTAGTCACGGTGGACGAGGTGTATACCACGCCCTACGAACACCACAACCCGCTGGAAATGCATTCCATCACCGCGACGTGGGACCGTGAGCGGCTCGGAGGCGTGCTGGGGGTGCTGGGCGAGCGGCCCCGCCTGCAGATTTACGACGCTTCGCAGGGCGTGTCGTTCGTGCGGCTGATGCTGGCGCCGCTTCTGGGGCTGCTCCCGCAGCAGATCGAAGTGATTTCGCCCTACGTGGGCGGCGCGTTCGGTGCCAAGGGCATTCCCCACGCGCAGGTCATGCTGGCGGTGCTGGCAGCGAAGCGGCTGCCGGGCCGGCCGGTAAAGTACATGCTGACCCGCCAGCAGATGTTCCGCTCGGTGGGGCACCGCCTGACCACCCATCAGCGCTTCCGGCTGGGTGCAGCGGCGGACGGCACCCTGACCGCCATCGCCCACGACGTCAGCCAGAGCAGCAGCCGGCTCAAGCAGTTCGCCGAGCAGACGGTCAACGCCACCCGCCACCTTTACGCCGCGCCGAACCGGCAGACGACCACGCGGATGGTGCCGCTGGACATCGGCCCCGCTACGTTCATGCGGGCACCCGGCGAGTTTCCGGGCATGTTCGCGCAGGAAACGGCCCTGGATGAGCTGGCGGTGCGGCTGGGGATGGACCCCATCGAGCTGCGGCTGCGCAACAAGCCGGACACCGACCCGGAAAGCGGCAAGCCCCATTCAAGCCATTACCTGAACGAGTGCCTGCTGGAAGGTGCCCGGCTGTTCGGCTGGCAGGAGAGAAAAGCGCCCGGCGAGCGGCAGGCGGGCGAGTGGCTGTACGGCATGGGCGTCGCTGCCGCCACCTACCCGCGCCAGATGACGGTGCCGACAAAGGCCAGCGTGCGCTTCGCGGGCGGGCGCTATGTGGTGAGCATCGCCGCCGCCGACCTCGGCACCGGGGCATGGACGGCACTCACTCAGATTGCCGCCGACGCCCTGCAAGTGAGCCAGAATGAAATTCAGCTGCAGCTGGGGCACAGCGACCTGCCCTTCGCCCACCTGGCCGGCGGCTCCACCGGCACCTACAACTGGGGCAGCGCGGTGATGGTGGCGGCAGTGAAGTTCCGCAGCCAGTATGGGCAGACCCCGGCAGAAGGCGACGAGGCCGAAGGCAGCGCCTACTTCCCGGACGAGTCCAAGAAGTACGTGCTCGATGCCTACGGTGCCCATTTTGCCGAAGTGAAGGTCAGCCGCGTGACCGGCGAAGTGCGCGTGACCCGGATGCTCGGCGTGTACGACGGGGGCCGCATCATCAACCCACGGACCGCCAACTCTCAGTTCATCGGCGGGATGACAATGGGCATCAGTGCCGCGCTGCACGAGGAAAGTTACCTGGACTCGCGGCCCGGCTACGGCCATGTCGTGAACAGTGATTTTGCCGGCTACCACATCGCCGCCAACGCCGACGTGCCGGATGTGCAGGCCCGCTGGATCGAACACCCCGACCCCATGTTCGGCCCAACCGGAGCCAAAGGCATCGGTGAAATCGGCATCGTGGGCGTGCCGGCCGCCATCGGCAACGCGATTTACAACGCGACCGGCAAGCGGCTGCGCGAGTTGCCGTTCACGCCGGACAAGCTGGTGGAGTAGCGGCGCTGCGGCTGGACAGGCCCCCGCGGATGAGGTACGTTCAGCCTGTCCACCACAGCTCCGGACCAGCAAACCGTTCGCGGTGTGCCCGCCCCTTCCTCTTTCCTGTCAGGAGGTTCCCTTGTCTACTCTCACGCCCCTGCCCAGCCCGCTGGCCGGGTTCCATGCGGTCAGTCTCGCCATCAACCTGCCGGGGCCGGCGGCCGCGCATCTGCTGACCCAGCAGGGTCTGGCTGTGACCAAAGTGGAGCCGCCGGGCGGGGATTTGCTGTCCTGGGCGGCCCCGGAGCTGTACCGGCAGCTGGCCCAGGGGCAGGAGACCGTGGTCCTGAACCTGCGCACACCGGAAGGACAAGCAGAATTCCAGCGCCGGCTCCTCTGCGCCGACCTGCTGATTACCAGCCAGCGGCCGGCGGCCCTGGCGCGGCTGGGCGTGAGCCAGGAGACGCTGCACGCCCTGAACCCGCAGCTGTGCTGGGTCGCCATCGTGGGCGATACGGACGTGCCGGAGGTGCCAGGCCACGACCTGACCTACCAGCTGCAGGCCGGGCTGCTGTCGCCACCGGCCATGCCGCGCACCCTGCTGGCCGACCTGGCCGGTGCCCAGGACGCTGCCCGCGCCGCGCTGGGGCTGCTGCTGGGGCGTGAGCGGGGCCAGGCCCAGCGCTGCGCCCGCGTGGGGCTCAAGCAGGCAGCCGGGTTCTTCGCCGCGCCGCTGGACGCTGGCATGACCGTGGGCGGGGGCCTGCTTTCAGGCGCCCACCCGCAGTACCGGCTCTACCCGGTTCAGGGCGGCTGGGCTGGGGTGGCGGCGCTGGAACCGCATTTCGCCGCCCGGCTGCGGGACCTGCTGGGTGCCGGTGCCGGGGCATTGGAAGAACAGGAACTGGCCACGTGGCTGGCCGGCCTGAGCGTAGACGAGTGCAACCGGCTGGCCGAGGAACATGACCTGCCGGTACATGCGGTGCAGCTGGACACTGGACAGGTGGCCGGCACCGCGCAGTGAATGGCCGGGATTCAGCGGGAACCGGCTACAGTTCGCCGTGCTGTGTGGGGCACTGCATATCGTACAGAGCAGTGCAGCCGACGCGGAGACGGTGGGCCTGGTCATGTGGGCACCTGTAGCCGGAGCTGGCCTGCGGCCTTTCGCCGCTGGACCTGCTGGCAGAGTGGCTGGCACAGGCCCGCCCGGGCTGGTGCAATGGCCGGGAATTTTACCGCTGGGCTTCGGTCCACACAGTTGCGCGGTGCCCATGACCAGGAACTGCCGGCCCGGTTGCGGCAGGAGCGGGAAAACAGCGTGCCCACAGCGGAGCCAACGCGGACCCATCTTTCCGGCTCGTCTAAACTTGACTGAACCGGTCGGAATAGCTCAGTATAGACAGCGTGACTATGCCGTGCCGGTCAAGGCACGCTGACGGTGCGCTGCCCTGGGGAAGGGGGCCGTCACCGCAAGGAGACGCCCATGAATGCCATCAAACCCCTGCGAGAGAACCTTTACCGCTTCGCCCTGTGCCAGCTGGCCCTGCTCAGCCTGGGGGCCGGCGCCCAGGCGGCGCCACTGACCATCCAGCACGATGAGGGCACCGCCCAGATAGATGCAACCCCCGAGCGGCTGCTTGTGATGGACGAGGAAGCCCTGGGCTGGGTGTACGCCCTGAACCTGGAGGACCGGGTGGTGGGCCTGGGCAGTTCTTACCTCACCCCCGAGATGCTGGACGGCGGCAAGGTCAAGGCAGACGTGCTGGAGCGCGGCTTTTTCGGACACGGCCGTCTGAAATCGCCCACCTACGTGGGCAGCTGGACCGCCCCCAACCTGGAGACGGTCACGGCCCTGGCCCCCGACCTGACCGTGCGGCTGACCTGGGACGGCAACGAGAATTACAAGCAGCTGAGCGCCGTCTCCCCCACCCTGGGCTACAAGGAGGGCGGCCCCGACTTCTGGAAGCGGGCCGTGACTGACCTGGGACGGATTTTCGGGCGCGAGGAGCGGGCCGCCGCCGTCGTGAAGCTGCCGGACAACGTGAACCGCTACAACCGCGCCGCGCTGGAAGCGGCCGGGGTCTTGGAGCGCTTTCCCAAAGTCGTGGTGGTGGCCCCATTTGCCGGCGGGTCCAACTGGGTGTACAGCAGCACCCGCCTGATTGATGACCTGCGGGCGCTGGGCTTCAAAGACGGTATCCAGCTGAGCAAGACTACGCTGGGCGTAGGCGCCGAGGTGAGCGAGGAAGCCCTGCTCGGCCTGGACAAGCAGACGCTGGTGGTGGTCTTCCCGCCCGGCGGCGAATACAACGGTGCGGCCGAGTTCATGGCGAGCGCGGTAGGCCAGCAGCTGAAAGACCAGACGGTGCTGTACGAACCCGAGGAGTTCAGCCCCTATTCCGGCCCACTGACCCAGGCCCGCAACTCCAGCCTGGTGACCAAAGCTATTCTGGAGGAGTTTTAAATGAGCGCCACAAACTTCCATCTACGGCTTAAGGCCTGGCTGCTCTGCGGTCTGCTGGCCTCGTGCGCAGCACCGGCCGACGATTCGGGCGCCGGGCAGAGTGCCAGCAGCGCCAGCTCGCAGGCTTCCACCAGTTCACAGGCCTCCACCAGCTCGCAGGCTGCCGCCGGAGCCAGCGGCCCCGCTGCGAGTGCGGCCGCCGCTACGGCAGCGTTTCCAGTCACGGTCAAGGACCTGCGCGGTGAGCAGGTCTTCCAGCAGGCCCCACAGCGAATCGTGGCGCTGGAGTTCGGGCCGATGGACGCGCTGGCCCGCCTGGGTGTCCGGCCCATCGGTATCGCTGCTGACGGCGACAAGGCCAACGAGATTCTGCCGCACCTGCGGCCTTATTACCCGCCCGGCAGTACCGAGCTGGTGGGCAACCGCCACTCCCCCAGCCTGGAAGCCATCGCCGCACTCAAGCCGGACCTGATTGTGGCCGACGAGCAGGACCACGAGCAGATTTACAGCCAGCTGAGCCGTATTGCACCTACCCTGCTCTACCGTTCCTACCGGGGCAGCTACGCAGACCAGGTGGCGCAGTTCCGCGACCTCAGCCGCCTGACCGGGCACGCGCAGGAGGGCGAACAGGCGCTGGCCGAGCATCAGGCGCTGTTCGATGAGGTCAAAGCCACGGTCAGCCCCAGCGCCGGGCGGGTGGTGGTTGGTGTTCTGGCGCCTACCGGCTTTTTCGTGCACTCCCGGCTGTCGTACCTGGGCAGCATCCTGACCGAGCTGGGCCTGGACAACCCGGTGGAGACCCAGGAGGGCGAAACGCAGTATCTGCTCAGCCCCGAAGGGCTGGCGGCCCTGCAGCCCGACACCCTGATTGTGCTGTACAACCCCGAGGACCAAGCGGCGTACGAGAAGTTCCGTGCCGAGCCGCTGCTCGCCTCGCTGCCGGCCGTGGAGGCTGGGCGGGTGTACGTGTTCAACCGCGACGCCTGGGCCAAGGGCCGGGGCATCATCGGGCTGCGGGGTATCCTGAACGACATGAAGACCAGCGGTGTCCTGAGCGGGGCGGCGGCTCCGGCAAAACAATCGGTGGCCCCCGCACCTGTACAAGCTTCCACCCCGTGACCAGCGGTCCGGCGAACGCCACCTCCCGGCTGCCGCTGTGCGCCGACGTATCGCGGCACAGCGGCGCACAGCCAGCGGGCAGCGCCCACCGCTGGGACACCTGCATCGCTTTTGAAGCCACCGTGCATGAGTGGGACCTGTTCCGTGACCCGGCGCGGATGAGCGAGCCGCAGCGCCGGGCCATGAGCGTGCTGGGAGACTGGGTGGCACAGAGCGGCCTGGGCTACGGCCTGCTGATGTTCGCCCCGCGCGACCTGACCACCTTTGATGCCCGCCGGCGTCAGGTCAGGGTGTATACCCGTCCGCCAGGACCGCTGGGCAGTTTCGTGCGGCAGGATTTCTGCGCGGGCGAAGAGGAGCTGTGGGCGCTGTTCAGCGAGCATGTGGCCGGTGTGGGCCACTCGGCAGCCGAGCCGGTCGCCCCGCAGGCCGGCTCCGACTGGCACCTGTGTACCCACGGCCGGGTGGACAGCTCCTGCGGCAAATACGGCGCGGCCCTGTTCCAGACGCTCCACAGCGAGGAACCCCGCCTGTGGCGCACCTCGCACTTCGGGGGGCACCGCTTCGCACCCACCCTGCTAGAATTGCCGGCCGGGCGCTACTGGGCCCACCTGACCCCGGAACTGACCCGGCAACTGGCGCGGCGCACAGGCGACTGGCAGGCCCTGGCAGAGTGTTACCGCGGCTGTGCGGGCTTCTCGCCTGCCGCCCAGTATGCCGACGCCGCCGCGTTCCAGCAGGCTGGCTGGTGGTGGCTGGACGCCCGCCGCGAAGCCGACGTGCTGCGCCAGGACGAGGACGGCTTCGAGGTAGAGCTGCACTACTGGCCGCCGCAAGGCCGGGGCCAGCCTGGCCGGGTGCACGTGCAGGGCGAACGCACCCACACGCTGCACCTGCCGGCCAGCAGCCATGCACCGGAGCTGTATCCCGAACCGCAGTACCGCCTGACGCTGGCAGGTCACCTGTGACCCGCCCAGCCGCCGGGCGGCCCACCGGCTGGGCACCGCTGTGCTACCTCGCGGCAGCGGCGCTGCTGGGGGTGGCCTTTATCGTCTCGCTGGGAAGCGGAGCGCTGCACATCGCCCCAGAGGAGGTGCTGCGGGTCTTGCAGACCCCCGACGACTCACGCGAGAGCCTGGCGGTGTGGACCCTGCGCTTTCCCCGCACGCTGGCCGCCGGGCTGGCCGGCGCGGCACTGGGGGTCAGTGGACTGCTGCTGCAGGGCGTGACCCGCAACCCATTGGCCGACCCCGGCATTCTGGGGGTGGAGGCCGGCGCCGCCCTGGCGCTGATGCTGGGCGTGGTGTTTTTCCCGGCGCTGGGCGGCCTGAGCGTGCCGCTCGCCTTCGGGGGCGGCCTGCTGGCAGCCGGGCTGACGCTGGGCTTCGCGGCCCGCTCGGGCTTTACCCCGCTGCGGCTGGCCCTGAGCGGCATGGCGGTAGCTGCGCTGTGCAGCGCCGTGACCCGCAGCATTCAGATTCTGTGGGAGGACCGCGCCCAGGCCGCACTGGTGCTGCTGAACGGTTCGGTGGCCGGGCGCACCTGGGAGGACCTGGCCCGCACCTGGCCCTGGCTGGCGGCGCCGCTGGTGCTGGCGCTGCTGCTGGGCTCCCGCGTCAACCTCCTGGCGCTGGGCGAGGACGTGGCCCGCAGCCTGGGGGCGCAGGCCGGGCGCGACCTGCTGGGCCTCAGCCTGCTGGGCGTACTGCTGGCCGCCGGCGCGGTGGCCCTGACCGGGCCGCTGGGCTACGTGGGGCTGATTGTGCCGCACCTGGCCCGCGGGCTGCTGGGCCGTGACCACCGCCTGACCCTGCCGCTCTCGGCCCTGCTGGGCGCGGCGCTGCTGATCCTGGCCGACGTGGCCGCCCGGCTGATAGACGCCCCTGCCGAAACCCCGGTGGGCCTGCTGATTGCAGCCCTGGGTACACCTTTTTTCATTGTGCTGGCCCGGCGTATCCGCGCCTGAGCCGCAACGGAGAACCTGACATGACCCACCTTGCCCCGCTTGCCCCTTTCCGCCTGTCCCGCTTCTCGCCGGCCCTGGGCCTCAGCACTCTGCTGCTGGCCTGTTCGCCGCAGCCAGGGGGGCAAACGGGGAGCGGCGCTGCAGCTGCTCAGGCCGCGGCGCCAGCCACATCACAGGCCGCCGGAGCGGAGCCGGCAGCCTCCGGCACAGCCACTTCCAGGGCGGATGACCAGGAGGCCACGCCCCGCGTGGTCGCGCTGGAATACTCCTATCTGGACATGCTGGCGGCACTGGGCGTGCAGCCGGTAGGCGGCGCACTGGGCAACACTGGAGCCGAGCGGGGGGCACCGGCCTACTTGCAGGAATACCTGCAGGGCGTAGCCGATGTAGGCACCCGCGCCCAGCCCAGCCTGGAGGCCATCAGCGCCCTGAAGCCGGACCTGATTCTGGCCGACTCCAAGACCCACGCGGAGGTGCTGCCGGCCCTGCACAAGCTGGCCCGGACACAGGACTACCCCAACCGTTCGGCCAGCTACGACGACGTGATGGAGCAGCTGCGCAGTGTGGGTGAGCTGACCGGGCGGCGGGAGCAGGCCAGCGGCGAGCTGGACCGGCAAGCGGCGCTGCTGGCAAGCGTGAAATCCGTAGCCAGCGCCGGCGCTCCCCCCGTGCTGGTGGGCGCAGCGACCCCCGAAGGGTTCTGGGTCCACTCGGACCAGAGCTTTGCGGGCAGCCTCTTTGAGAAGGTGGGCCGCCGGAACGTGGCCAGGGCGCAGGACGGCGAAGTGATTTATCAGGTGAGCCTGGAGGGTTTGGCCGCGCTGAACCCGCCTTCGCTGGTGCTGATGACGGCGCAGGACGAGACGCCCATCACGGTCAAGTGGGCTGCCAACCCGCTGTGGCAGGGGCTGGACGCGGTCAGGGCGAACCGCGTGTACGAGGTGGACCGGGACCTGTGGTCGCGTTCGCGTGGTCCGCTGTCGATAGAACGTATTTTCGGGCAGATGCGTGACAGCGGCCTGCTGATGAATGAGGCCCCCGCCCCCGGATTCCGGGCACGGCCATGACCTTCTCCCTGCCCCCACGTGTAGACCACGTCCCGCCGCAGGGGTGGCGCCAGGCGGCCCTGCCGCTGGGCCTGGGCCTGGGCGTGCTGACGCTGGCTTTTTTCGCCCTGGGGGTGGGCGCTGTCCCCACGCCGCCCGCCGACCTGTGGGCCGCGCTCAGTGGGCAACCGGGCGAGACCGCCGACCTCACCCGCCGGCTGGTGTTCGACCTGCGGCTGCCCCGGGTGGTGGCGGCCCTGCTGGGCGGGGCGATGTTTGCAGTCAGCGGAACCATCTTGCAGGCGGTGGTGCGTAATCCCCTGGCCAGCCCTGACCTGGTGGGGGTGGGAGCGGGCGCCGGGCTGGCCGTGATCCTGCTGCTGCTGGTGCTGCCGGATGCGCCGGGCTGGCTGCTGCCCTGGGGCGCTTTCCTGGGAGCCTGGGGGGCTTTCCTGCTGGTGCTGGCGCTGGCCCATAGCGGGGGTGCCGGGGGCGGGGCGCGGCTGCCCCCAGTGCGCCTGGCCCTGCTGGGGGTGGCCGTGGGGGCAGCCTGCGGGGCGCTGGGCCAGCTGGCGCTGCTGCGCGCTCCAGACCACGTCGGCGGGGCGCTGGCGTTTCTGGCCGGCACGGTCTACGGAGCCGACTGGGCACGGGCAGGGCGGGCCTTGCCCTGGGCCCTGACGCTGCTGCCGGCCGCATGGTTGCTGGGCCGCCGCCTGGACCTGCTGGCACTGGGCGAAGACACGGCGCTGGCGCTGGGACACCGGGTTACGATGGGCCGCTACGGCGCCTTGCTGGTGGCGGTGGGTCTGGCGGCCGCCGCAGTCACGGCCTGCGGGGTGCTGGGCTTCGTGGGGCTGGTTGCCCCGCACCTGGCGCGGCTGCTGGCCGGCAACCTGCACGGGCGCACCTTGCCGGTCAGCGCCCTGCTGGGAGCCGCACTGGTCCTGGCCGCCGATACTCTGGGGCGTATCCTGTCTCCCCCGCTGGAAGTGCCGGCGGGCCTCATCACCACGCTGCTGGGGGCACCCTATTTTCTGTATCTGCTGCGGCGCGGCAGGTAACTCCGGCACAAAGGAGAGCCGACCAGATGACCGAACCTATTCCCCCCCGCCCGCTGGAAGCCAGCCACCTGACGCTGAGCTACGGCGAACAGGCGATTTTGAACGACCTGAACTTCGCGCTGCGCGGCGGCGCCGTCACCTCGCTGGTCGGTGCCAACGGCTGCGGCAAGTCTACGCTGCTGCGCGCCCTTTCGCGGCTGCTGGCCCCCAGCGGCGGCGCCGTGATGCTGGACGGTCAGGACCTGCACCGGCTGAACCCGAAGGAAGTGGCCCGCCGGCTGGCGATTTTGCCGCAGGGCCCGGTGGCGCCCGAAGGGCTGACCGTCGAGCAGCTGGTCTGGTTCGGGCGGCACCCGCACCAGGGGTTTCTGGGCACACGCGGCGAAGCCGACCGGGCGCAGGTCGCCTGGGCCATGAGCCAGACCGGCATGACCGCCTTCGCAGGCCGGCCGCTGGACGCCCTGAGCGGAGGCCAGCGCCAGCGCGCCTGGATTGCCATGAGTCTGGCCCAGAGCACCCCGGTACTGCTGCTGGATGAACCCACCACCTACCTCGACCTCAGCCACCAGCTGGAGGTGCTGGAACTGGTACAGCGCCTCAACCGCGAACAGGGCAAGACGGTGGTGATGGTGCTGCACGACCTGAATCAGGCGGTGCGCTACTCGGACGAACTGGTGGCGGTCCAGGGCGGGCGCGTCTACGCTCAGGGGGACCCGGCCGCCCTGATGACGCCGGAGCTGCTGCGTGACGTGTTCGGCCTCAAAGCCCATGTGCTGCAGGACCCCGACACCGGGCGGCCGCACATCATCCCCTATGCGGTGGCGCGGGTGCTGTAACTACAGGCAGCGGGCGCCGCGGCAGCGCGGCAGCGGAGTACAGTAAGGACCATGATTCCCACCGTCGCCATCATCGGCTGTGGCAACCGGGGTGCCGACGTGTATGCCCGGCACCTCCAGGAGGAGGGAGCCCAGGTCACCCACCTGGTGGACCCCCGCGCCGAGCGGCTGGCCGAGGTCGCGGCCCGGCTGGGAGTGCCGCCGGAGCACTGCTTTGCGGACGCGGCCGAGTTCTTTGCCCTTGGCCGGGTGGTTGACGCGGCCGTAGTCGCCACGCCAGACGGCATCCATACTGACCCCTGCTTGAAGGCCCTGGCACTGGGCTACCACGTGCTGCTGGAAAAGCCCGTGGCCCTGAACGAAGCCGAACTGGACTTGCTGCTGACTGCCGAAGCTGCGTCCGCCGGGCGAGTCAGCGTCTGCCACGTGCTGCGGGCCACTCCCTTTTTCCGCGAGGTGACCGCCACGATTCGTTCGGGCCGGCTGGGACGGCTTATCGGCATACAGCTCAACGAGAATGTGGCCCACTGGCACTACGCGCACTCTTACGTGCGGGGCAACTGGCGCGCCTCGCCGCCGGCCGCGCCCTTCATTCTTGCCAAGAGCAGCCACGACCTCGACCTGCTTCGCTGGTGGGCCGCCGCCCCGCCGCTGCGGGTCAGTTCGGCAGGTGGGCTCTTTCATTTCCGCCCGGACCAGGCCCCGCCCGGCGCGGCGCGGCGCTGCCTGGACTGCCCGGTGCTGGACTGCCCCTCCGACGCCCGCGTCATCTACGGCACCCGCGACCCACACGCCTGGCCGGTCACGGTGCTGACCGCCGGGGGCCGCAGCCTACGCAGCGCACTGGAAGAAACCTCTTACGGCGAGTGCGTGTACCTGGGCCACAACAATGTCTGCGACCACCAGACGGTCACGGCAGAGTTCGCTGGTGGAGTCACCGCCACACTGACCACCACCGCCTTTACCCACAACAACACCCGCACGCTCAAGGTGCTGGGGTCGCACGGCGAGCTGCGCGGGCAGCTGGAGCTGGGCGAACTGGAGTGGCACGACTTCCGCAGCGGCGCAGAACCAATGGGCACAGAACCAATGGGCGCAGGGCAAAAGAGCAGGGTGCAGCGCTGGACCGTGGACGTGAGCGGCAACCACGGCGGCGGCGACGTGGCGCTGGTCCGTGATTGGCTGGCCTTTTTGCGCGGCGAACGCGCCATCCCTACCCCGCTGGCCGAATCGCTGGACTCGCACCGGCTGGCCTTTGCCGCCGAGCGGGCACGGCTGAGGGGGACCGTAGAGCCACTGACCGTAGACAGATAAGCAGCGGCCCCCACCCCGGTTAAGTGTGAGGGCCGCTATTTATTCTCCGGCGCTTAGCGCGAGCCAAAGCCGGTCAGGATGGTCATCACGGTCTTCCAGACAATTTGCAGGTCCAGGGCCAGCGAGCAGTGCTTGACGTAATAAAAATCGTAGCGCAGCTTCTCGGTAATCTGGCCCACACTGTCGGTGTAACCCTGGGTGACCTGCGCCCAGCCGGTAATGCCGGGGCGGACCCAGTGGCGCGAAGAATACATCGGGATACTTTCTTCGAACTCCACCGTAAAGGCCCACTGCTCGGGGCGGGGACCGATGATGCTCATTTCGCCGCGCAGCACATTCCAGAACTGCGGCAGCTCATCCAAGCGGAATTTGCGGAGAAAGGCTCCTACCGGAGTAATACGCTGGTCGCCCTGCTTGGCGAAAGCCGGACCGGAGCGCTCGGAGTCGCGGGTCATGGTGCGGAACTTGACCAGCTGAAACGGCTGGCCGCCGCGTCCCACCCGCTCCTGCCAGAACAGGATGGGCCGGCCGCTGTTGAAGTACACCACGGCAGCCACCACCGCCATCAGCGGCAGCAGCACCGGTAAGGAGACCAGGGTAAAAAACACATCGAAAAAGCGCTTCCAGGGCAAGTAGCCGGTCTGGAACGCAGCTGGCGTGACCCAGGTTTCGTCCACGTCATCAAGCGAGACCCGGCCGGTCAGCTCTTCTTCCAGCAGCCGGCCCGATACCACGGGCAGGTTCATCAGCTGGGCATGTTCGAGGACGCGCTGCTGCAAAGCGCTGTACTGCTCAGGGCGGACCACCAGTGCGTCCACCTGCTGCAGGGCTGCAGGCTCCTGCGCCGAGAGCACAGTAGGGCGCAGGTGCCGCTCCTGCAGGTAAGGCAGCAACTCGGGGTCCGGTGCAGCCAGCATGCCCAGCCGCACGGGAGGCCGGCGGCGCTGCAAGGCCACCTGCACAGCGGCCGTCAGCAGCAGCCAGAGCAGGTGCACCGGAACCAGCAGCGCGATGTGCTCCGCGTATCCAGCCGCCGCAAACAGGGCCGCCGCCACCCCGAAGGCCGCCAGCGGCAACAAGTAGGCCGAGCCCGCCTCGGAGAGGGTCGAGCGGTGCGACAGCAGCACTCCAAGAATTCCGGCCACCAGCCACAGCCGGGTCAGCAGGCCCTGCTCTGCTCCACCGCCCATACCGGAGAAGCCAGGAATGGCCGCCGCATGCAGCATCCAAACCAGCACAGCCATCCCGCAGAACATCAGGAAATCCCAGCCTAGGGAGGAACGCTCAGTCAGCGCACGCCGGGGAGAAAACAGAGAGGAAGACAAAGAAGCCACACTGACATTAAAGCGAATTCATCCGGCGGAACATAAGGATTGATGCTTGTGACAACCGCAAAATATTAATGTTAAAGGTGGGGTGGGCCATGCAGTCACCGGGAACCCAGAGCATTTCTGGGCCCCCGATGAGACAAGAACGCTGTCTTACTCGTCGCTGCGCTGCCACTCCGCTTGCACCAGCGGCCAGGCCAGGCCGTAGGTGTCGTCGTACTTGCCACGCCACACCAGCGCCCAACCGGAGCCGAAAGGTTCGGCGTCGCCCAGGCGGACAGCCCGCTGGGCCTCCATCGGGGTGACCCAGGCGGCGTAGCGCAGGTCACGGCGCGAAAGCCAGCCCTGCTCCCGCGAGCGGGCGATGACCGCTTCACCTTCCGGGCCGTAGCCAATCAGCACCGGCACGGCCGAATTCGGCTGCGCGTTGAGCTCGCTGGCCAGCGAAGCGAACTGCTGCTCGCGCCGCAGACCCAGCCAGTGCCCCAGGCGGCCACCCTGTTCCAGAGCACGCAGCTGCGAAACATAACGGCGCTGGGCGGCCGGGTCACTGAGGGCGTGGCCCTCAGCCAGCAGCCGGGCCGTGAGGCGGCTGTGTTTTTCCCAGGACTGCGGCAACGCCACGTCACGCAGGGTAAACAGCAGCAGCGGTCCCCGGCTCAGCTGGGCCGCTTCGGTCAGGTGGGGCAGCGGCGCCAGCAGGTGGTACACCCGGTCGAACTCGCCGACCGGCGTGGAGGGCAGTGTGGTCGCAATCACCGTCAGGTCCGGTGCGTTTGCCCGCTCGGCCAGCGCCGACATCTGGTGGTCCAGATGCGCGCGGCACAGGCTGCTGGACAGCAGCAGACTGCCCGGCAACATCCCCGCCAGGCGGGCAGCACTGGCCCGCGAATACAGCACCACCAACGTGCGGCCCGGTTCTGTCCCGAGGCGGACCGCCAGTTCCGGCAGGGTGAGCGGCTCACCGGGCAGCGACACGTTCAGGCTGCGTTCAGGCTCCTGCGGCGCAGCCCATCCCTGCGGCAGCGGCCGGTAGTCGGCGGGCCAGAGGGTGTCCAGGGCCGGCAGCGCGATGACCGTCCAGCCGAACAGGGCCGTGGCGTCGGTCAGCAGCGAGGTCACCAGCTCCAGGCGGTCGGCCGGCAGCGTCTCCAACCCCTCGATCAGGAGCGGGCGCGAGAGCAGCGCCGGCAGGTCGGGCAGCTCCCAGTTCCAGGCTGCGCTGAGTGTGGCCACCACATGTTCCAGCGACACCACTTCGGCCCCGGCCTGAAGCCCACGGCGCAGGCCCCAGCGCCCGCCCCAAGAAGCGCTGGCCCACTGCACCGGCGGCCGGCCAGCGCTGCCGGACACCGACCGGCCCAGGCCCTGCACCAGTTGGCGACCCGCGCTCCAGCGCTGCCGCTCAGGCAAGGCCGGCAGCCGCCACAGGCCTGCGCCCACCTCCGCCGACGTGAACAGCGTTCCGGTCAGCAGTTGCTCGGCCGTGGCAGGAGGCTCAGCCACCAGCAGACCGGCCAAGGCGCGCACATACATCTCGCGCTGGGTTTCGGTCCACTCGTCCAGGGCCGCCTGGGGACGCAGAATCTCGGCTGCGGCAGCCACTAGGTCGGGGGGGCACGGCTCAGCCAGCAGCCGTTCTCTTTCCTCGCTGTCGAACAGACCACCGCTGCGGGCCAGCAGGGCGCAGGCCAGCTCGGCCTGTCCACTGGCCGCTGCCAGCCGCGCAGCCAGCAACGGGTCCCCGCCACTCAGTTCACGTAGCTGCGCCGCTTGCTGCAGGTGCAGGGCCAGCGCGCCCTGCGCCAGAGGTTCAGTTCCTGCTGCCATAAGTCACCTCCTCGCGGGGAGCCGCCGTGAGCGGTGCCCCGTACCCGTAAGTCTCGCCCGCAGCGGGGTAGCGGTTTAGCACGAATCCCAGCGGGCGCACGCCCAGCCGCTGCGTTTCCGAAACCAGGCGGTCCACCTGAGCCTGCGGCGTGCCCACGCTGACCACCAGAATCAGACCGTCCAGCAACCTGGACAGCGCCAGGGTATCGGCAATCATCAGGACCGGCGGGGTATCTACCAACACGATGTCGTACTGCTGACCGACGGACTGGATGGCGCTCAGCAGCGGAGCAGGCTCCAGCCGGGAATCCTGCAGCACCATCAGGTCTACGTGCGGCTGCACCTCGGTCCACAGCTGGGTCGTCCCGGCCTGATGCACAGGCGCGGCACCCTGGTCCCGCATCAGCAGCTGCTTTTGCTGGTGGCGGTACACGTCGGCGTCCACGACCAGCACTCTCATTCCCCGGGCCGCATAGGACATGGCGAGACCGGCCGTGGTCACACTCTTGCCCTCGTCCTTGTCGGCACTGGAAATGGCGACGACTGGAGGCCGGCCCGCCGCTTCTCCGCTGCGCTCTCCCAGTCCCGACAGCAGCCCCAAGCGCACGAATTCCATTCCGCTATGAAACCCACCATTTTGCATGAAGGGGCCGATGCTGGCCGGTTGCTGACGGCCGGGAAGCGGGGGCAGCATCCCCAGAATCGGCAAGTTGAAGGGGCGCAGCGCGTCTTCGTCCTGCACGCGCTGAACCAGACGGTCGCGCAGCAGCGCGAAGAGCAGCCCGAAAAAGAGGCCCGCACCCAGCACCAGCAGGGCGTCGCGCAGCGGGCGGGGAGAGATAGGCGCTTCAGGCAGCACGGCACCCGAAATCAGCGACAGCGTTCCGGTGGCGGTCAGCCGCAGCACTTCCAGCTGCTGCAGCGACCGCGTGACTTCGGCGCGCATCTGGTCGGCGGTGCCCGCAGTGACCGGCTGCCCCGCCACGGTGGTCCCGCCGCGCAGCTGTTCCAGCTGATTGGTCAGATTGGTGCGGGCACGGTTGACCCCTTCCAGAGCGCGGTTGCGGTCCCATTCCAGCAGGGCCTGCGTAAAGGCGTCGGCCGCCGCCTTGGCGGCTTCGGGAGTGCCGGCATGGGCCACGATTTCGTAGTTGCCCACCAGGTTCTGGTCAATGTCGGCCTGCAGGTTCACGGTCTGGTAATTGCCCGAGCGCAGCTCTGCGCGGACCGCCTCGGAAATCAGCTGGTACTGCTGATCATCGGGCAGCGACTTTTTCAGTCGGGCCAGCGCGCTGGTGGTCACCTCGGGGCTGCGGAGTGCACGGCTGACCACGCCGGCAGGCAGCCCCGGTGCGCTGACCAGCGAACTGGACAGCACATCGTTGCCTGAACTGGACGGCAGCGCAGCGAGGCCGGCAGACGCCTGATAGACCGGCGGACGCGACTGCGAATAAAAGTAGGTGGCGGCGGACAGCAGCGCCGGAATCAGCAGCAGCGGCAACAGCGCCCGGCGCAGCACCCGGGCCAGATGGGCCACGTCAAGGTCCTGCGCCTGGGAGGGAATCCGGGTCATGCGCCTTTTCTCCAGCGCTGTCCAGCGGCGGCGCACCTAGAGTAAAAGAGAACTGGCCGTCGGATTGTGCTGAGAAAGTTCATGTTGCGTCCAAGTATAGTCGGCGCATGAAAGTTTTGGTGACAGGGGGCGCAGGATATATTGGGAGTACGACTTGCTCTGCGCTAGAAGACGCTGGACACACGCCGGTGGTCCTTGATTCGCTCGTAATGGGTGCCCGGGAATTTACCCAGGGCCGCACCTTTTATGAGGGCGATGTGGCCGACAGCGCTCTGGTCCGCCAGATTTTTGCAGAGCACCCCGATATCCAGGCCACACTGCACTTCGCGGCGCGGATTGTGGTGCCCGAATCGGTGGAGCAGCCGGGCCTCTACTACCGTGAAAACGTGCTGGCCAGCCTCAGCCTGTTCGAGACGCTGCTGGACCTGGGGCAATCACGGGTCATTTTCAGCTCCAGCGCCAGCGTGTATGCCAGCCCGCCCGATTACCGCGTCACCGAGACCAGTCCCATGGCTCCCATGAGTCCCTACGCCCGCACCAAGCAGATGGTCGAGGACATCCTGAGCGACCTGTGTACGGCGGCGGCCCAGGCGGGGCAGCCCCTGCGGGGCATTGCGCTACGCTATTTCAACCCGGTGGGCGCGGACCCGCAGGGCCGCTCGGGGCCCTACTTGGAAGACCCTTCACACCTGCTGGGACGGCTGGTCAGCGCGGCGCGGGGCAGCGGCGAGTTCTCTATCACCGGCACCGACTACCCCACCCGCGACGGCACCGGCCTGCGCGACTACATCCATGTCTGGGACCTGGCACAGGCGCACGTGGCGGCGCTGGAGAACTTTGACCAGGCCTTTGAGCGGGCGCGGGAAGAACTGGGCCAGGAGGTCAACTCACTGATTATCAACGTGGGCACCGGCAACGGCGTCACGGTACGCGAGCTGGTCGATGCTTTTTCCCGCATTTCGCCCCAGCCGCTGCGCGTGACCGAAGCGCCGCGCCGGCCGGGCGACAATGCCGGAGCCTACGCCGATATCGGCCGGGCCCAGCGCTGGTTGGACTGGTCCCCGCAGCGCACCACCGACGACGCCCTGCGCACCGCGCTGGACTGGGCCGAACAGTGGAACAGCCGCCGCTGAGCTGGCTGCTGAACTGGCCGTCACCAGGCTGATAGAGCAGCGCGGGAACGGAAACATCAGGGGGCACCCCAGTTCGGGCGCCCCCTGATGTTTCCGCTAGAACCGGCCTCAGCGCGAGCGGCGGGCCAGGCCCAGCATCAGCGCGGCTGCACCGGCCGCGGCCGCCCACTTCCAGGGACGGGCTGCACGGGCCGCCTGCTGGCGTTTTTGCCAGGCTTCGGCGTAGAAGTCGTCCCACAGTGCCCATACCTTATTCCTGGGCAAAATTCTCGCTCACCCAGGCCTGGCTCTGGCGTCCCAGCCGCTCGCGCAGCGCTGCGTCGGACAGCAGGCGCACCAGGGCGTCCGCCAGCGCCGGAACGTCGCCGGCCGGCACCTGCAAGCAGGTTTCATCTGCCACGCCGGCGTCGCGCACGCCGGAAGCGTCGGTCAGGACACTGGGCACGCCGTAGGCCCCGGCTTCCAGCACCACCATGCCCAGGCCCTCGTGGCGGCTGGGCAGCGTGTGGACCGTCATCAGTGGGTAAAGGCGGCTCATGTCCTTTTCAAACTCCACCTGAACCAGGCCCGGCGCCTCACGGAAAGCACGCATCGCTTCGTCCGAAAGCGGATTGGCCGGGTCCGGCACGCCGACCAGCAGCAGCCGGGCCTGCGGGACCTGCGCGTGGACCTGCGCCCAGGCCAGCAGCAACTCCTCAGTGCCTTTTTGCGGAGCCATGCGGGCCACGAAGCCCACCACGGGCGTGCCTTCCGGCAGGCCGAGTTCCTCGCGGGCTGCGGCCACGGCGGCCGGGTCCGGCTGGGCATAACGCTCTACCGGAATCCCTGCGGGGCTGCCGGCCCCCAGCACCCGAATCTTGCTGGCAGGCACCAGGCCCAGGGCCACGGCTTCGTCGCGGTTGGAAGGGCTGACACACAGCACCTCGTGGGCGCAGGCGGCGGTCAGGCGCTCCATCATCAGCAGCACCGGGCGCAGCAGGGCCAGCCGGCCGGTCGCCGCCGTTTCGCTGCGTAGGCCGTGGATAAAGTAGACCCGCAGCGGCACGCCCAGCGCGGCCCCCACCAGCCCGCCCAGCAGGCCCGCTTTGGGGGTGGAAAAGTTAATCACGTCGGGGCGGACCCGCGCTGCTACACCCAGCAGCTGCCCCAGGGCGGTCAGGTCGCGGCGTGGGGAGATTTCACGCGCAAACGGCACAGCGTGGTGGGCCGCTCCACTGGCATCTATGGCCCGCTGCACCTGGTCAGCCGGCTCGGCGGGGGTCACGGAATGAACGTCCCAGCCCTGGCGGCGCAGGTGCCCGAAGTGCTCGGAGAAGAACGCCAGCGAGGCGATGGCGGTGGTGGTGGTATAGAGAATGGTCTGCGGCCTGTCTTTCATAGAGAATCCTTCCGGGGAAGCAGCAGGGAGCGTACAGCCCGCTGAAAAGCGCTGCGCTCCCGGTCCAGTACGTCGTCGGCATAGTCGCGGGCCAGGGCAAGGTTGCGGGCGCTGGCGGCGCTCAGGGCGGCCGGGTCGGCGGCCAGTGCCCCCCACACGCGGGCCAGAGCGGCCGCGTCGCCGGGCGGCACCAGATATTCGGCGGGAATCAGCTCCGGAATCCCGCCCACCGACGACCCGATAGCCGGCAGCGCCTGGGCCTGAGCTTCCAGCAGCACGCGGGGCAACCCCTCGGTGCGCGAGGGAATCAGAAACAGCTCTGCAGCAGCGAGGTCAGCGCGGACTTCGGCGGGCGTGCTGCGCTGGCCCACGAACTCCAGATGCTCTGCCACGCCCGCCTGTGCGGCCTGCGCTTCCAGGCTGGGGCGCAGCGGGCCGTCGCCCACGATGCTCAGGCGCACGTCCTGTCCCCGGCGGCGCAGGAGGGCCAGCGCCTCAATGGCGACGTCGGCGGCCTTGTGGGGCTGCTCCAGGCTGCCCACCAGCACGGCCAGCCGGGCCGGCCGGTCATAGCGGCGCGGCGCAGCCTGAAACGCTTCCGGCGGCAGATGCACGTCCGAGACACCGAACGAGGGACGGCCCCGGCGCGGTGGGTAACGGCGCTGTAGGGCCTCACGGGTCACATACTGGACGGCGCCCGCCTGGCGGCACTGCAGCTGCGTCAGCCCTGTCAGGAGCGCGCGGAACAGGGGCCGCAGGGGATGCCGGGTGCCGTCCGGGCCGTAGCCCATGTAGGGGTCGTTGACCACCTCGGCAGCGAAGGGGCGCCCCTGCGACTGCCGCAGGCCGGCAGCGAGGTGGCCCAGCAGACCCGAGAACCGCACAATGACGGCGTCTTCCGGTTCCAGCCCCCGGCGCAGCGTCCGCAGCACGGCGGGCAGCCGCCGCAGCAGCCCCAGTGGCCCCTGGTAGTAGGGAACCTGCAGCACCTTCACTCCGGGGCCGTCCACCCGGCGGTAACCCGGCGGGACCGAAGCCACCTGTTGCGAGCGGCCCACCACCTGCACTTCCTCGAACGTGCTCAGATACCGCTGCCAGTGGGCATAGGTGGCGTGCCCGTTGTCGTAGGTCGCCCCATCCGCCGTATGAATAAACCGCTGTTCCAGAACCACACTGACACGCAAAATTCAGTCCTCCCAGCCCAGGGTACGGGACGGCTGGCCCGCGGCAGGGCGTTCCTGAAGGCTTGCAGAATGTTCACCTCCGGCCGTCTCCAGGCTGGCGGGAGTCAGGGCCACAGCCATCACCAGCGCCAGCAGCGGCAAAAAAGAGCCGAAAGCCGAATTGGGGTACAGGGTTTCGGTGGCGAAGGTGGTGGCCCACAGGCCCAGCAGCACGTTTAGGGCAATGCCGGCCCGCCGCTCACGCAGCCGGTACAGCCGCGACATCAGGCCCCAGAACAGCAGCAGCATCACACTGAATCCGGCGATTCCGGTTTCGTACAGCACCTGCAGCACCATCATGTGGGCGTTCGAGCCGTTGTTGGCGATGCCTGAACCCATTCCGCTGCCCAGCAGCAGGCGCACAGGGTCGGCCGCCAGGTTCTGCACGTAGGTCTGCCAGATGTCGCCGCGCCCGGCCAGGTTCTCGGCGTTGCCTGCTTCCAGAATGGTGGACTGCCGGGCGATCAGGCTGCTCAGGTCGGCCTCCAAGTAGGGCAGGGCGGCCAGGCCAAGCAGCCCGGCGAGCAGCACCATCACGGTAGAGCGCAGCGGCGTACGCACACTTTCCAGCAGCACGAACACCAGCGCCCCGACCAGCCCGGCCCGCGCTCCTGACAGAAAGCAGGCCACCACGATGCCCAGCAGCACCCAGCTGTTGGATTTCAGGGGGCGCAGCATCATCAGCAGGGCGCCTTGCACCAGCACCATCGCGGCCACATGGGCGTGGTTGTAGCCCAGCGTGCCCAGCCCGCGCTCGTTGTGCAGGTAGTACGATTCCCACGGCCCCGATACGCCCAGCCCACGCGGCAGCACCTGGCCCAGAGTCTGGGGAATGGCCGGCGAAAAGTAGGTCCAGACCACGGTGACCACCATGACCAGAAAGCCGAAGCGGGCCGCCCGCTCCCAGCCGGCCAGCACCGGCTGGGTCAGCGGCAGTCGGGCCGCCATCCAGAACACGCCCAGGAGCTGCAGCAGCTTGAACAGCTGAAAGACCCCGAACGGCAAGGCCACGTCCAGCCGGCCATCTCCCATCACGAACAGCAGCAGCACCGAAAGCGCGGAAAGCGCCGTGACGGCCGCCAGCGCCTGGCCGATGGGCCGCAGGTCCAGCTGCACGGGAGCGCGGTAAAGCGCGGCCAGCAGCAGGGCCAGCCACAGCAGCAGGTCGGCCAGGGTGGGCCACAGGGCCCACGGCCCCACCCCCAGCAGGGGCAGACCGAAGCACTGCGCGGCGACAAACGCCCCCAGCAGCCAGATGACCGCCCGCTCCAGCAGTGGCGCAGTGCGGCGGCCCGCAGCGGGCAGCGCAGCCATCTGCGCCGGCCAGGGCTGACTCACACTTCGCCCCGGCTGGCCCGAATATAGAACTCCGTCAGCTCGCGGGTGGTTTCGGCCACTTCGAAATCCATGCGCGGCGGGTCGTGACGCCCCCGCTCCAGGACCGCTGCCAGGGCGTCGGCCCAGGGAGCTGGGTCACCGTTCAGCGGGAGGCGCACCACATCAATCAGCGGAAAGCGCCGGTCGTCGGACGTGACCGGCACGCCGGTGGATACGATGCACGGCAGCCCCACCGCCTGCGCCTCAATGAACGCCAGACTGAGGCCTTCAAACTTGGAGGTGAGGAGAAAGGCGTCCATCAGCCACAGCAGTTCGGCCACGTCCGGGCGCGAGCCCAGCAGCTTGACCCAGGGCTGCAGCCCCAGCTCGGCCACGCGGGCCTCAATGGCCGAACGCTCATCGCCCTCCCCCACCAGCAGCAGGTAGGCCGGCCCCTGCCGCCGGACGTGTTCGGCCAGGACATCCAGCAGGAACATATGGTTCTTCTCAGGGCGCAGCTGTGCCACGCAGCCCAGCACCGGTACCCCCGGCTGCAACCCGAGTTCGTCCCGCAGGCCCTGCACAGGACGCGGCGTCTGCAGGCCGGCCAGATCGATACCGAGCGTAATAATCTGCACCGGCTGCGACGCCCAGTCCGGACCGAAGAGGGCGGACGCCGCCGCCTGACTCACGGCCGTGCGGTGCGTGACCGAGCCTTGCAGGGCCGCTCTCATCGCCCGCAGGTAGGCGGCGCGGCCCCGGCCCGCCTGCTGGTCGGCCTGTGAAGTGTCGGTGTGGCTGGTGGCCACGCGCACCGGAACCCCGGCCAGCCGCGACAGCAGCAGCAGCAGCCCGCCGAAGTGGTGGATATGACTATGAACCACGTCGTAGGGGCCATACTCCCGCAGCACCCGGCGGTAAGCCTGCACGAACTGCGGCAGGTTGCCGCTCGGGGGAGCGTGGATAATCCGCACGCCCAGGTCACGCAGCTCGGCTTCGTACACGCCGGTATGGGGCGCAGGACTGGCGACCAGCACATCCATCTGCACGGCCGCCGGGTCGGCACGCCGGAACACATTGACCAGCCAGGTCTCTATCCCGCCGCGGTCCAGGTTGCCGGTCAGGTGCAGGACGCGCACAGGGCGCTGGGGAAGAACGGATGAAGTGGAAGCGAAAGACATCTATGAGGCTCCTGGCAGGGAATCGGGGGAAGAGGTCGGGCCGGATGCGTCTGGAGAACCGGACTCGCCTGGGGACAGACCGGACAGGGCCTGTCTCACGATAAGCCAACTGCCCAGCAGCTGGGCCAGAGTTCCGATGAGGGTGGCCGCCGCCGCGCCCAGCAGGCCGTAGCGGGGAATCAGCCACCAGCAGGCCAGCACCAACACCGCCGTGACCACCGCGAACAGTGGCAGCTGCTCCCGGAAGCGCCGCGCCGCCGTGACCGCGAACCCCAGCGATGACGCCAGATAACCGGCCACGCCGGCGAGGGTCAGCCAGAAAAAGGTGCGGGCGTGCTCGGCGTAGGCGGGGCCGTACAGCAGCGCCAGCAGCGGGGCCCCGGCCACCGCGCTCAGCAGGACAAGCAGCAGGCCCACGCCGCCGGCCCCGGCCATCAGCGCCAGGGTCAGGCGCACGAACCCGGCGCGGTCGCCGCGGGCGAACACCTGCGAGAGCCGGGTGGTCAGCGCGGTGCCCAGGGCCACCACGAAAACGCTGCCGGCCACTGTGACGTAGCTGAGCGCAGCGTAGATGCCCAGCGCCTCGCGGCCCAGCTGCCGCTCCACAAACAGCCGGGGCAAGTTGGTCCCCAGCGACACCAGCCCGATGACCACTCCCAGGGGGAGCGCCAGCCGCAGCAGCGCCGAGCTGGGCGGCCAGGTCCACCAGCGGCCAGCGGCCAGCCTGCGGCCCCGTGGCAGGTCGAACAGCAGCAATGTCGCCAGCCCGGCCAGCGCCAGACCCAATGTCGCCAGCGTCAGGTCGCCGGTCAGCCGGTAGATCAGCGCCAGCAGCGCCAGCCCCAGCAGGCCGCGCAGCAGGGTGGACTGGGCAATCCAGTCCAGGCGCTCCCGCTGCTGCATCAGACCGTACATGACGTCGCTGCCCCCTTCCAGCGCTTTTGCCACTCCCAGCCACCACACCGGGCCGCTGGCGTGCGGGTAAAGCCAGGCCAGTACGGCCGTGACGGCCAGGCCCAGCGCCATGCTGGGCAGCCGCAGCGCGGCGTAGTCACGGAACTCGAAGTGGCCCTGGGCATCGGTGGCCTGGACAGCCCGCAGCTGCAGGCCCAGCAGCAAAAACAGTGGAGCGGTGAGCGCCAGCCCCAGGGAATAAAGGCCCACATCGCTGGCGCCGCCACTGCGGGCCAGCACAATCACCATGAGCCACTGCGCCGCCGAATACACGCCTTGACCGGCCACGGTCCACAGCATGCCGGCCCGCAGGCCTGGGGGAGTCCCGGGGCCGGGGGCAGAGCTGGAAGCGGGGATGGGTCCGGAATTCATCGGGGCAGGTCCATAACGCTACTGCGCAGCATAACCTCTGCCCACGCAGCGGACCTGACTGCCGCCTTGAGCTAGCGTTAGAAACGCTCCGCCGCTTGGGCACGCAACCCGGGGAAGGGCAGGAACCCGGAGACCCAACGAATGCAGAAGCTGCAGACCCACCGGCCTCACGCTACGGGCCGCAGCCCCCACCTATAGTTGTCCGATGCGGCGTTGGTGGATATGGATGGTCCTGGCGGTAACGCTGGTGGCAGGAACTTTGATGTATCAGCGTCAGCAGGTGCAGCAGCTGGGCCAGGAGGTCTATCACGAGCTGGACGGTGACGGGCTCCCTCCCCTGCCAGGGGTGCTGGACGACCCGGTCTTTGCCCAGTTGCCTCCGCCGCCTGCGGACCGGCCGGTGTCCTGGGGACGGTATCAGCCGCCGGCAGCGACCACAGCCGCAGCCACCTTGCCGCAGGAGGCGCAGGAGGCCGGGCCGGCTGCGGGGAGCCAAACCACCGGAAAGAGCGGGCCACCTCAGCAGGAAGAGACGGAGGAGGAAGAACCAGAGCAGGCAGAGACGGAGCAGCAGGAGACGGGGGAGAAGCAGGTGGCCGGAAGTCAGGCGGCCCGGAGTCAGGCAGCTGGGAGTCAGACCACTGGCCGTCAGGGCACCAGCCCCGTCTCCCCTACCGGCGAATCCCTGGCAGCACCAGCGCAGCAGCGGCCGGCGGCGGACCCGGCAGCTCCCCAGAAGCAGGCTCCGGCCAGCAGCGGCCCGGTTCAGGCCGTTACGCCGCCGGCCGCTCCCAGCAGCTTTACCGAGCGGCTGAAGACCCGCGCCCGGCTGCATATCCTGCTGATAGGCAACGATGAGCCGGAGCTGGGGACCGGGCGAGGCGACGTGCTGGTGGTGCTGACGTTTGACCCGGTGGCCCAGCAGCTCACCTTTCTGAGTGTTCCCCGCGACACCCGCGTGCGGATTCCCGAACGTGACGGCCAGGCCAAAATCAATGCCGCCTACGCCCTGGGCGGCCCCACCCTGCAGACACTGGCCGTCGAGCACTTTCTGGGCCTGCCAATGGACAAGTTCGTGGAAGTCAGCATGAACGGCTTTCAGCGCGTGATTGACCTGGTCGGCGGCGTAGAGGTTAGCCCGCCTTTTGCTTTCGAGCTGGACGGCCAGCAGTTCCAGCCCGGCCGCGTCCAGCTGAACGGTGAGCAGGCCCTAGCCTATATCCGAATGCGCAAGCAAGACCCACGGGGTGACCTGGGCCGCAACGAGCGCCAACAGGAAGTGATCCGCAGCCTGATGGCGTCGCTGGCCCAGCGCTCGCCAGAAGAACTGAATGCCCTGCTCCAGCAGCTCAGCACGCAGGTCCGCACCAACTTCTCCCCCTCGGAGGTGGTGGCGCTGCGCCGCACGCACGCCTACGCCGTAGACCACCAAAGTGTCCTGCGGCCCGCTGGTGAGAACCGCCGGATAGACGGCCAGTGGTATTACGTGGTGTCCGACCGGGAACGTCAGCGGCTGCACCTGGCCCTGCGCTAAGCGGAGCCCTGCGGTAGGTGGAGGCGGGCCTGCACATGCCAGTACGGCTCCAAAGTGCAGGGAAGGTCGCGCACCCACTGCCAAATGGGCCGACCAGCACGGCAAAGTCTCATGAGTGCAGCCTACAGTCTGGCCATGCGACCGCTTTTCCACTCTGCTCGGCGGCATGGGTTCAGCGCGGCTGCTCCCCTGCTGACCCTCCTGCTGGCCGCGCAGCTGACCGGCTGCCAGCTGCTTCAGCCCTCGCCCGCCACAGCCGGGGGGCTGGCCCCCGACCACCGCCTGCAGGAAGCCCAGAGCACCAGCGTGACCCACCGCCCCGACGGCACCGTGCTGGTCAACGGCCAGTCTTTTTTCCCGTTCGGCTTTTATCACGTGTCCTGGGCCTGGCAGGGCACTCCCGAAGGCCGCGTCCAGGACCTGCAGCGGCTCTCGCAGGCCGGCTTCAACCTGATGGTCACCGAGCCCATCAGCGACAGCGACAGCGCCAACTTCACGGGTCTGCTGGACCAGGCGCAGCAGGCGGGGATGTTCGTGATTCCTTACGGCCTTTCTCCTGAAAACCGCCAGCGCGTGCTGCAGCACCCGGCACTGCTCGGATTCAAGGTGGCTGACGACGCGAATGTCCAGTACACGCCGCAGCAGGTGGCCGAGCGCAGCGCCCAGTTCAAGGCGCTCAATCCGGCCAAGCTGACCTATTTCAGCCTGTCGGTGGGCCAGGAAAGACCTGAAACCCCCTACTTTGCCGCAGGCGACCTGATTGGAAACCAGAGCTACCCCATCGGCAACGACGATATCGGCGTGACCTACCGCATGATGCAGAGCGCTGTCCAGAGCGCTGTCGCTCAGGGCAACGTGCCCATCGCCAACCTGCAAAGTTCCTTTTGGGGGGCCACCAAGCCCACCCCGGCCGAGGTCCGCAACATGACCTACCAGGCCCTGCTGGCCGGCGTCAAGGGCATCGTCTATTACGCCTACCGGGCCCCGGAAGTGGACCTGAACGCCGAACCCTTCTTGTGGAAAAGTCTGCAGGGACTGTCCAGAGAAGTGGCGCTGCTGGCCCCGCTGCTGCTGGACGGCGAACTGATCACGCTGAACTCCGGCACTGCACACGCGCCTTTGGCCGCCTACCTGCGCGGGCAAACATCGGGCGGCGAGTGGCAGGGCTACCTGCTGACGGTCAACACCAGCCGCAGGGAGAGTCAGTCGGTTGACCTGCAGCTGCCTGAAGCCCCCACCCGCTGGGAACGCGTGGGCAGTGCCGAGACCGCCACCCTCCGGCACGACGGCCCGCAGGTCGGGGGACGACTGGCGCCACTGCAGGTCGCCGTGGTCCGTGTCCGCTAGCCCTTCACGGCCAGGACATGGAAATTTACCAGTGGCTTTTGTATGAATCTGGTTATTAATAAACCTTTATTCTTTGGGCAGCTCGGGGGGGTCCGGTCTGACCAGTTTCTGACGAACAGGCCGATATCAGGCCCCTCAGTTCACCCACTTTTCTATCGTTTTTACTGTTCGCTGCTTGACTATTTGCTTCTCGACAAAGGCAAACCCTCCGCGAGGGGGGGACGCAAAGCCCACGGAACTCCGCTGCTCCGCTCTTCTCTCAGGGCAGCACGGAAGTTGGCCGGGCCACCGAAAGAAGGTCACATGAAAAAACAAGGTCTCATCTACGCCCTGCTAGGCTTGCTCATGGCCGGTTGCTCCAATGGTTCTTCCCTGCCCGCCACTCCCGCAGACAGTCTGGAAACCCAGGCACGCAAGGCTCCCAAGTCCACGGCACCCGCGCCGGCTCCGGCCCCAGCTCCCACGCCCGCCCCGGCACCCGAGCCCACAGCCCCCGCTGGCCCCAGCACCGCGCAGGTACGCGCCGACGGCACCCTGATGGTGAACGGTCAGGCCATGTTCCCGATGGGCTTCTACCACGTCTCCTGGGCCGGTGACGCCGAGCGCCGCCTGCGCGACATGCACGCCATCGCCGACCTGGGATTCAACACCATGAACTCCACCATGTTCGACCCTGAAGTTGATTTGGAAGGCTACCGCAAGCTGATGGACGCTGCCCAGGCCCGCGGCATGAAGATGCTGGTCGAAGATTTCAACGAGACCTCCATCCGTGGACTCAAGGACCACCCTGCCCTGCTGGGCTGGATGGTTGCCGACGACTGCAACCGCCTAGTCAGCCCCGAGGAACTGCAGCGCCGCAGCGAAAGCGTCAAGCAACTGGACGCCAACCACCTGACCTACACCAGTATGGCGATTTCCTTTGCCAACAGCCACACCGAGTATTTCGGCCGCGCCGACGCGGTGGGCAACCAGAGCTACCCGGTAGACGGCGGCGACCCCCTGAACGTGGTCTACCCGATGATGACCCGCCTGGTGGCCGAGGCCAATGCCAAAGGCACGCTGCCGATTGCCAACCTGCAGAGCTTCCGCTGGGAAGGTGGGCGCTACCCCACCCCCGCCGAGCTGAACAACATGACCAACCAGGCTATTGCCGCTGGCGTCAAAGGCATCCTGTACTACACCTACCTGGACCGCACCAACGACCTGGCCAGCTACACCGGCCTGAACGACGAACTGCGCCGCCTTGCCAGCGAAGTGAAGGTGCTGGCCCCCGCCCTAACCGACGGTCAGCGCAGCGAGCTGCCTGTGGCCGCCAGCAACCGCCAGGCCACTGCCCACCTGTGGACCTACGGCAGCCGCCGCTACGTGCAGGTCGTGAGCCTCGACCAGACCGTCAGCCAGTCGGTGAAAGTGCAGCTGCCCGGCACCGTGGGCAGCCTGCAGCCCCTGTTCGCTGGCCGCACGACCAGCCTGACCCTGCAGGGCACCACCGCTGCCGGCACCCTGGCGCCGCTGGCCAGCCAGTGGTACGAACTGCGCTGAGAAGAGCAAAGCAAAACCGGCCCAAACTGGAGGGGCTGTACTCGCTGACCGGAACATCCCCGCACACACGGGGAAAACCCACGAACAATGAAGCGCCGGGCCTGGATGTCCGGAACATCCCCGCACACACGGGGAAAACACTTGTGCTGTCAAGCTTCTCGGCTCTAAAGGGCCATTTGGTATCCTCGCACACCCCTGATACACATCACAATGTTTCCCAATCGTCCTCCTCCTCAGGCGTGAACTTTGGCAAAAGCTGCTCGTAGCGGGCATTTTTTACGGCCACCAGTTGATAGCCTTCTACGTCCACCAGAGTGCGCCGCGCTTCGCCGTGCATCCGAATCACGAAACCCTGCTCGTTATTGCTGCGAAACAGCTGCGTGCACCGGCCCGAGCGCGAGTGCTGCACCACCTTGTCCCACAGCAGGTCACGCACCACGGCGCTCACCGAGCCAACATACACGCCTGTCTGCACCTCGATCAGCCACCGCGAAAGCTCGCCGTGGAGCGCTTCGGGCACTTTTCCAGCGTCATCACAATCATGGCTTATCCATAGTTTTTGCCGCCCGCCACGTCGCCGTCAGGGTCGTAGAGTTCGCCCACGTCCTCTTCCTGCGGGTCGTCCTCGTATTCGTCCTCAAAGAGCGTCAATAGGTCGTTCGCCATGCGCTCCAGCAGCCGCGCCTGGCGGATGTGGTCGCGCAGGGCCAAGCGCACGCGGCGGTCTATATCCTCGCCGCCTTTGGCTGCCTCCTGAAAGGCGATGGGCGATACCACCTCCATCTTGTACAGGTCGGTGATGTCGTAGACGAGACTCAGTTGTTTGCCTGTGTGGACAAATCCCAACGCCGGTGTGTAGCCGAGGCTCAGGATGGCGGCGTGGGCCAGTCCGTTCAGGCAGGTGTTGCCCGCGCTGATGGCCTTGTTGATGGGCGAAGCGTCGTCCCAGTTGGCGCGGTTGTATTTGCGCTCCTGCCACTTGACGCCGTGAGCCTTGCTGTAGCTGGAATACAGTGCCCTGACCCGCGCCCCTTCGCGCCCGCGAATCTGCTGCAAAGTGAGGTCGTCCGGCAGCCCTTCGGGAAAGCGCATGGTGTACATCTGGCGAATGATGCGCATGCGGCTTTTCTCGTTCGCCCACAGCCGTGCCTGCCGCATCAGCCGCCCTGACTTGCTGGCCTCGCCGATGCCTGCGGCGTAAAATCTGACGCCCTGCTCACCTACCCAAACCACGCTGCATCCGGTGCGGGAGAGGGCCGTCATTGCGCTGTGGCTGACGCTGGTGCCGGGGCCAAGCAGCAGCACGCCGAGGCTGGCACAAGGGATTTCCACCATGCCTTCGGGGTGAAACGCCTGGATGGAGCGGCCGCTCTGCTCCAGCACGGTGTGTTCGAGGTAGAGGTAGGAGGTGCCGTCCCGAAACTTGGGCAACTCGCGCAGGTTTTGCCGCTTCCAGATGATGGGGCCGCTGTCCTGAACAGTCGCGCCTGTCATGCCTCAGACCCGCGCCAGACTCAGCAGGCCGAAACCCAGTGCCTTCGCCCTGCCGATACCGCCGCGCACGGTTTGGGCGAGGAGGGCAGGGTCTTCTATCCGCAGCACACCTTCAAAGGTCACGGCGAAGAGGGTCATCGGCGTGCTGCCGCGCGCCTTGTATAGCCGCACGTTGCCGCTCTGGGCGATGTCGGCGCCCACGACGCTGAAGCCGCCGCGCTCACCCTGACGCTCCAACCACTCCACTTGCTCTTTCGCACCGCGCAGGGCCTCGCGTTTGGTGCGCTTTTCGGCGTCTCTGTCCTGCCCGTCGCGCCAGCGGTTCACCGTCACATTGGCCTTGAGTTTGAACGCGAGGTGCTGCCCCGCCTGCAAGCCCGTGAGGTCAAAGGGCTTGACCTGCACGTCGTGAAAATAGTCGGGGTGACGCGCAGAAACCGCGTCCCAGCTGGGGCGGGTCACACTCTGCACCAGGATGCCATGTGGCCCATCGTCACGCCACAGCAGGCGTTCGCCTTCGGGGAGGGGACCGTTTTCCTCGCCTGCGTTCGGAAAAGCCCAGCGCAGGGTCTGGTGCAGGCCATACGCGCTGCGGAGGTCGGCGGCGGCTTGTTTGCTGTGGTCGTTGAGGAAAAGGCGGGAAAGGTACATCAACTCACCTCCTCTGGTGCTTGCCAGTGCCGGTGCACCAGCGGGTCGGGCGCGACTTCCAGCGGCCCAGTCAGCGTCAGCACCTCGCGCGAGAGGTAGTGGCGATGCGCGAAAGGGCCATCCGGCACATCCTGCCGCCGCGAAGGTGAGGCTTTGGCCCGCCGTTCAGCAGGTACAGCCTCGCGGTCAAGCACGAAACGGTAAGCCTGTTCGCTGGGTTCGCGGCGCAGGCTGGGCGCTTGCTGCAAGGCCTCCCACAGCGGCGTGTCCTGCGGCGGCCCCGCGAATATCGGCAGGCTGGCTTGAAACGCCTTGCGCCCCAGCGACAGCGGCCAGTGTGGATTGTGTAGGGCCGCGTACAGTCGCTGCAAAAATGCCCTGTCTTCACCTTCCAGCCCAGCCCAGAACGCCGCATCTGACAGGTAGAAGCGGGTAGTCACGTCGGTTTTGGTCTTGGGGTCACCCGGCTTCAGTTGCGCGGTGTGGTAGTCGCGGCCCGCGCCGCCTTCGCGGTCTACCCGCACGCCGAAGCGCAGGCGCGTGAGGTCGTCAATCGGGTCGGCGCGGTCAATGCCCAGTGCCGCCGCGCATAGTCCCAGCACGCCGCTTTTGGTCGGCTCGGCTTCGGTGTCGCGGTCGTCAAAGCGGCTGCGGCTGCCCCACGCCTGCATGGGAGCCACCAGCCTCAGAAGCAGGATCGCCATTTACTGCTCCAGCGCACTCATGGCTGCGGCAACCGTGCCCTCAATCAGCGCGTCCACCGACGGCATCTCGGTGCCGAACACTTCCGCCGCCCCCTCGCGGGCGATGAACCGGGCCTGTCCTGCATCCCCGAAAACGCCGTTTTGCCATTTCATCTCGTCGGCCAGCGCCTCAATACTGGGTTTCAGATACCCACTGCCCCGCTCGGCCACCACGCCTTTTTCAAAGGCATTGGCAAGGTTGCGCGGCGAAGCGTTCGTGCGAACGACTTGCACCATCAGGGCGGGCAGGTTGTGCGCGGCGAAGGTGTTTTGCTTGCCCGTCGGCGCAGCGAAAATGCTGGCGTACAGGAAGGCCCGCAGCCCTTTTCCCAGCAGTTCGCGGTCGCCTTGCAGGTTGTCCAGCAACTTTTGCAGGTCAATGGCGGCGTAACGGTACATCGTCGCGCTGGCGAATTCTACCGTGCCCAGCATGTCGGCCCCGGCATTGTCCTGCGGCTTGAGGTCGTCAACCGCCGTGTAGAAGTCGTATTGCCGCTCACGCAGGGCATGGGTGGAGATGGGATGCGCCACCTGCGCCGCTGCGTCGGCATTTTTGTCGGGCAGGTCGGCCAGCATCCGCCCGAAAAGAGCCACGTCCACCGCCTTTTTGGTATTCACCGCGAATAGGGGTTGACAGTGGGGCACCAAAAATGCGAAAGGGACGGTGTTATGGGCCGTCCCGATCTTACTTTACTTCCCATCCACGAAGCACTCCAAGTCCTCAGCCAGTGGGTTAAGCCTCACATCCCTGCCAAGTTGCTTCACAAGCACGAGAAAATTAGCGACGCTGACCTCATCGGTATCGCCATTCTGCAAATGCTTCACAAGCAACCCTATTTCAGCCGTTGGTGGCACTTTCTCACAGTCAACCACTTCCCAGACCTACCTTCCGAGACCCAGGCCAGAATCCGTCTGAAACGGCTTCTACCCGTCATCGAACACCTGAGCCACGAAGTCCAGGCTCTGGACTTCGTGGCGGTTGACTCCGAGCCGCTTCCCGTCTGTACGTTCAAACGTGCACCACGGTGCAAGTTTAGGGGAGCGCGGCACGGTTTCAGTACCGCTGGACCGGTCTTCGGTTTCAAGCTGCACGCCTGGTGTGGGTTGAACGGTGAAATTGTGGCCTACAACATCCGTGCAGCGAATGAGCATGACTACAGCGTCCTGTGTGAGATGAACCGGAAGTGGCCCGCTTATGGCGGGCCACAGCAGATTGGAGATAAGGGCTATCAGTCGCTGACCACCATCACACCCCCCAAAGTCAATGCACGGAGACCAAGTCCACGTTGGCGAGAAGAATTCGGGGCGGCCAGGAAGTGTATCGAATCGGCATTCTCGGTTCTGGTCGGTGCTGGATTACGTTGGGGACAGGTCAAAACGATGGCAAGCTTGAAACTCAAGGTCGCACTCCACGTCCTAGCGCACAACCTGAAATACAGAGACCTCATCACCTGACTCGGTTTTGTCAACCCCTATTCGCGGTTATTCAGAATCTCATCTAGCTCTTTCTTTTTGCTGCCCAGAGCAGTGGATATGGCTTTCCTCAGTTTCTCCTTTGCAGAAGACTCCCCAATCTTGCCCTTATACCCTTTCGACTTCCTGAGCTTCTCTCTAGCTTCTCGCATGACGGCGCTAGCTTTCTGAACCTCATCGCTATCGCTCTTGAGAAATTTTTCCAGAAGAGCCAGATTGTATTCCCCTAGAAAAGCAAGTGCTTCGCTCTTCGTATCGTCTAGGATGTAGTTATCTTCCTCACCCTTAACCTCTACAAAGGCAATGCCATTCATCAGAAGGGCAAATTCTGCTCTGAAACGAGCCTCCTCAGTTTTGAGAGCGTTTTCGCCCTGTACAAGGCGGTTAACCAATCCCTTTTCCCTCGGGTCTTCGCTGAAGAGCAGACGCTTGGAACGTAGACCCAGTTCAGCCTCACTCAAAATCTGACGCTGGGCGAAATCCTGCCGCATCGCTCGCTTGAACGACTGCGACGAAATCCGCAGGCGGCGCGTACCCCCGAAAAAAGCGTCCTTGGGGCTGCCGATGTCGTCACGGTTGAGGTTGCTGGGGGCGAAATTCTGGAGGTAGTGCAGTTCGAGGACGGCTTTCATAGTGTTTCTCCTTCATCGTCTTGGTCGGCGGGTTGGTGGTCAGGCTGTGAGGAGGCGAAAAGCGGGGCCGAAGCTGGTGAGCCGACTGACGTGTCCGAACTCGGTAGCGTGCCGCCGGTTTTGTCGTCCTGACGGTTCTCCTCGCGGAAAATCTCGGCGTAGAAGTCTTGTGCCCACCCCTTGCGGGTGCGGTCGCTCCAGTACAGGAGGTCGGTGACCAGCCTTTCCCAGTCGGGGGTCAGGTCGGCAGTGTCTAGAAGCGTCACCACCTGCCGCATGTGGTAGCCGATGCCTTCGCGGTCAGTGTCCAGCAGGGCCAAAAACCGCTTTTCGGTGCTGGGTCTACGGTCTTGTTGCAGGTAAAGCTGTCCCATCTGTTTGCCGATACTGACGGCCTTGCGGGGGGCTTCGGGCGCTGTTTCCGCGCTCTGCTCCGGTTCGTCGCCGTCGTCCAGCGCTTTGGGTTTCAGGGCGTACAGACCAGCGACCAGCCGCAAGGCCTCTTTACCGGTAGGCGTCGCTTCGGCGTAGCCCGTGCGGGCGTACAGCCCTTCGAGCCAGTACACGCTACGGTTGTCGCCACCCAGCCCACGCCGAAGCTGCGCGAGCTTGCCACGCTCCAGCCTCACCAGTTCCCGCACGAAGCGGGCGGGGCGGTCATCGGTTGTCGGGGGGTTAGTCATCGGTGTTCTCCGTTGTGGCGGGCACGGGTTGGACAGGTACGGGCAGGCCTCCCAGCACCTTCAGCAGCAGGCCCTGCGACTTCTGCACGGCCCGCAGGCCCACCGCGTTCATCCCGGCGGCCTCCTGCGCGATATTCCAACCCTGCCAAGCGGCCTGCTTGAGCGCAGCATTCCATTCCAGCGTGGCCTGCTCGGGGTCGCCGTCCAGGTTCAGCAGGTACTGGCGAAAAGGCGCTTCTAGTCTCTGCCAAAAGGTCGTGACGGCGGGAATCTGTTCGGCTGACTACCCCTCAAAACTCCGGCAATCCCGTCTGAGACGCAAATTCTGTAGACACAAAAAGAGCTGGTTCATAAGGTGTATCTGCGATGAACCACCTGAACCAGCCCCCCCAAGATAGCCTCTTCACTGCCTTGCGTCCCTTTTTCCGTATTGACCAGCGACGGTTCACCGTCCTGGTCGCGTTGATTCTGGCGATCATCCAGCAGCGCAGCGTGGTGCTGAACAATCTGAAAGCTACGATCACTTTGCCAGGTAGTCGAGAAATGCGGTATCAACGCCTTCTGCGCTTTGTTCAGTTTTTGATTCCAGAGGAGATGTATCTGAAGTTTGCGCTTCACGTGCTGGGTACGGATGAGCTGACGCTCATCCTGGACCGGACGAACTGGAAACTGGGCAAGAGGGACGTCAACATCCTGATGCTGTCTGCGGTATGGGAAGGGTTCAGTTTGCCGCTGATGTGGCGTTTTCTCCCGCACGGGGGAAGCAGCGATCAGCGAATACGTAAGGAGCTGATGGCTGATTTTCTGCGTCACTGTCCACAGGTCCACATCGACGGTCTGCTTGCAGACCGTGAATTCATCGGCCAGGACTGGTTTACGTTCCTGAGCGAACATGGGATTGCTCCCTGTATCCGGCTGCGGAGTGACACCAAGATGGACAGCTTACCTGTCCACGTCTTCGCTAAGAAAATGCAGGTGGGAGAGGTTCGCGTCTGGCACAGCTCTATGGTGGTGTACGGGGTCAGACTCCGTGTTCTGGCACTGAAGGTCTCGAAGACGGAGATGCTGTACCTGGCCTACAAGGGCAGAGCAGATCAGAATTTGCGGAAGTACGCACTGCGCTGGCAGTGCGAAAACCTGCACGCTGCACTGAAAACCAGAGGCTTCGATCTGGAAGCGACCGGATTGACCCAGGCCGAGCGGGTGTCAACGCTGCTGATGGTGATCGCCATCAGCTTCATTTGGTGTTTGCGGACAGGTACGGTTCTGCTGCTTGAAGGCAACGTGGAGACCATGAAGGCCAAGCGCCAGAAAGCGCATGGCTACGCCAGCAAAAGTCTGTTTCGACTGGGCTTGGACGAGTTGCGAGATTTGCTCAGTCACCCAAGCCCTGAAAATTGGAACCGTCTAGCACGGCTTGTCCCGCGTTTTGAGGGGTAGTCAGTCTGTTCGGACAATTTGCGAATGTCGGCGGGGTCGGGGCTGCGGGAGCCGTCTTTTTTCAGCAACTCTTCGGCCAGATGCTTGACCGCGCTCCACAGAGCATTGCCGACCATCGTCGCGGTTTCCAGCGACCCTTTGATGTAATCGTGAAAATGCTCGGGGTTCTCGATAAACCGCTGCGGCAAGGTATAGGTTTCCTGGCGGATAGCAAAGGCTTTGCCTTGATCGGTGAGTTGCCCGAAGACCACGACAGGCAAGACAGGAGGGGCTGCCGGTGCGTCGGGCAAAGGCTCGTCTAGCTCAGCGGCCTGCGACTGGCTCACCACTGGTCTGACAGGCGGCGCGGCGGGCTGCCTCTGCGCCTGCACGAGCCGCATGACCTCGGCGGCGTGTTCCAAGACATAGGCGGTGCGCCCCGGCTTAGCCGTCACCTTTTTCTTGCCCTTGCCGTCTTTTGCTTCACTGACTTTGACCTCTGGGCTGGGCAAAAGTGCCGTCAGGTCACGCCAAAGCAAACGGTCACGCCGCAACTTGTACGGGTAAGGGTCGCCTTTGTCGTCGCGGCTGGGCAGCAGGCCCACCATCGGGTCGAGGTTGGCCCCCGCGCCTTCGCCCGCGCCGGCGAGGGGCACCCCCGCGCCGAAGCCAATGGTACGCACCTTTAGGCCACCTTCCGTCTGCTCCGGCAACAGCAAAATGCTGCGGCTGGGCCAAGCGTAGCGACTGACGAACCCTTCGGCGGGGCGCGGTTTAGGTTCCTTGTCGGCGTAGATGCGCTGAATATCGGCCACCGTCAGAGGCGGCTGCTCCCACACGGGCAGGTCACGGGCTGCCATCGAAGCCGTGTAGGGCACCAGATTCAACGCGAGCATCTGCTGAAGGTTGTGACCTTCGGCCAAAAACAGGGCCGCCGTAGCAACAGGAGCCGCCCTTGCCGAAGTCGTGAACCGCTTAATCAGCCCGCCCAGCGTAAAGGACTGCTGGCTCAACAGTTGCACAGCCGCCTCAGCCGCCGTGATTTCGTCCATGCGGCCACCGTTGGGGCGAGCTTCTACATTGAACAGTGCCGTCGTGTTGGGGCTTCCGTCCTCGGTGCTCAGCCTCGTCCAGTGACTGCGGAAATTCTCGCCCACCGACGCGGGGTCAAGGCCCACCACCTGCATAAACGGCTGCGGCCCAAAGAGGTCAAAGCGGTCTGCGTAGCACTCCAAATACGCCTGAACCTTCTCGCTCGGGAAACCCGCGCTGTACCACTGCGCCGCGTCTTCCGCCGAACTCGGCCCCAGGGCGCGGTGGAGCAGAGCCAAATGCAGGCGGTAAAGGGCCGCCGTGTGGAGTGGATGCCCCGCGTCTATGCGGCGGTAAAGCTGCGGCGTCAGCAGCGTATCTGATAGGGAAACCGACGCTGTTTTGCCCTCCAGGTCAAGCACGGGCACCCAGTTTTCGCGCAACAACGAAAAACTGACCAGAATAAACACCTCCTTTGCCCTGAACTGTAGAGAGGGCATGTCGCGTGGTGGTCGCGCCCTTTGTAGGTTTAAGATTTTAGCAGAAAATATGAGTCTAAATTACAGAGATTTTTGGGTTTTTGGCCCCGAATTTGAGCGACATCATTTATCGTGGCCCCGTTGTACGTTGAATTCATGACCACCCTTGCCCCTCTGACCCGCATTACGGCCTCACTGTGGGCCAAGAGTCCCAAGCCCACTGGCGAAGTCAAACTGGGTGTGCTGGAGCACCTGCTGAATGTAGCCGCCTGCGCCGCCGAAATTCTGGAACTGGAGCCGCCACACGTGAAGGCGCAGATGGCCGCAGACTTGGGCCTTGAGCTGGAGCAGGGGCTGAACTGGGTACTGGCGCTGGTCGCCCTACACGATTTGGGCAAGGCCAGCCCAGCATTTCAGATGAAGTGGGCCGAAGGAATGAAGGCTGTAGACGGCTGGCTGAGTGTCAGTCGGCTTTTGCGTGAGCCTTACACTTTTCACGGCGTAGTCAGCGAATTCTGCTTGCCGGATTTTCTGGTGGGACAGTTGCAGTGGAGTAGCAGACTGGCGGAGCATGTCTCGGATGCAGTGGGTTGCCACCACGGGTTTCGCGTAGAAAATCTGGCTTTGCAAGACGTGTCCCCCGCCCAGATTGGGGATGACCGCTGGCGTAAGGTGCGGTTTGAACTCTGCCGCTTGGTGACAGTAGCCGTCGGTGCCGACTACTCGGTGGTGCCCCCTGTCAAAGAGTTCTCAGCGGCGGCTTTCATGCGCCTGGCGGGCCTGACCAGTTTTGCCGATTGGCTGGGCAGCAGTTTCCCCCTACCGACCCAAACCGATTTTTCGGCCTACGAAGACCCCGCTGCCTACTTCGCTGAGGCCAGAGCACAGGCCAAGAAACTGCTGACCGACCCGAAAACGGGCATTCACTGGCCGCAGTTTGCTCCCTTGCACCCTGCGTTGCCGCATCTAGAGGACGTGTTCAGCTATCTGGCGAACGGAGAATTCAGACCGCGCCCGCTGCAAACCGCGCTGGCCGAAGCTTTGGCGCAGGTGGACGGCTCCACCCTGGTGCTGGCCGAAGCGCCGATGGGCGAAGGCAAAACCGAGGCGGCGCTGTACGCCTACCTTCAGCTTCAGCACGCGGCGCAGCACCGGGGACTTTATGTAGCGCTCCCCACGCAAGCCACCGGCAGCGCCATGTTTGAGCGACTGGTCGAGTTCTTGCGGGCGCAGGGGTCGCAGAGGCCCGTCAGCATCCAACTGGCGCACGGCGGCACGCTGCTGAACGACGAATATCAGGAGCGGGTAGAAAATACGCGGCTGTTTTACCGCACCAACACCGATGCGGAGGGCGAACAATCGGTAGAAGCAGTGCGGGCCGAAGAATGGTTCACCTCGCGCAAGCGGGCACTGCTGGACGAATTCGGGGTCGGCACGGTAGACCAGGCCCTGCTCGGCGTGCTGGGCGTGTCGCACCAGTTCGTGCGGTTATGGGGGCTGGGCAACCGCGTGGTGGTGCTAGACGAGGTTCACGCCTACGACACCTACACCTCCGAACTGATTGCGGCACTGGTGGCGTGGCTGCGGGCGCTCGGTTCCAGTGTGGTCATCATGTCGGCGACGTTGCCGGATGAAAGCCGCCGCAAGCTGTTGGGCGCGTGGGGCGCGCGGGAGATTCCGGCAGCGGTGAACTACCCGCGCTGGACGGTGGCGACCCAGACGGGCGAGGTGACGGCGGGCACCATCCCCGACACCGACGCCGAAGGGAACAGGAGCCGCCCGACGCAGCAGATTGCCTTGCATTCGCTACCAGCCAGCGCCGAAGCTGTCGCAGCGCAGGCGGTGGAACTGACGCTGAACGGGGGCTGCACGGCCATCATCGTGAATACCGTGCAGCGGGCACAGGCGGTCCAAAGCGAGGTATTACGGCTGCTGGCCGAGCGGGGTGTTGCTGCTCAGACCTGCACAGGAGCGGTGGCGAAGGGAGCCGAGTGGGTCGGCGTGCTGCTCTACCACGCCCGCTACCCCGCCGACGAGCGGCAGTACCGCGAGAGAGCCGTGCTCAAGTACCTGGGCAAAGAGGGACAGCGGCCTGAACGTTTCATCTTGATTGCGACTCAGGTGGCTGAGCAAAGCCTCGATTTCGACGCCGATGTGATGATTTCTGACCTCGCCCCACTTGACCTGCTGCTGCAACGGGCGGGAAGGCTGCACCGCCACCAGCGCCCGCCCGCCAGTCGGCATGTTCACGTTCACCCCGCGCTGTACATCGCCGGATTGGGCGAGTGGCCCGCCGCCGCGCTGAAAGCCGAGGCGTGGGGCCGTGTCTATGCGCCCGCGCTGCTGTACCGCACTTGGCGCATTCTGCAAGGTCGGCAGACGCTCACACTGCCCACCGAATTGGACGATTTGGTGCAGCAGGTATACGGCGCTGCTCTGGCTACGGCTGACCTGACGGACGAGCAGGCACAGACCATCCAGGCCGCCGAGGAAAAACTGCTCGCAGAACGTGCCGGACAAGCTTCCAAAGGGCGCTTTGCCCACATTGGCCTACCCACCGAGTTCTGGCAAACCCGCCTAACGCATGTCCTTGAAGAGCCGGATACCGAAAGCGTGAACGATGATGCCCTAGCAGACGAGGACGAGTTCCCACGCACCCGTCTGGGCGACGAAAGCGTGCGAATTGTGCCAGTGCAGCAGGCAAACGGCAAATGGGTCGTCTGCCCGCCACCCAAGGCCATGCAGCCCAAAAATGAGCCTTGGCAGGAAGTAGTGACACACCATCAGACGCTGGACAAAGGGGATATGCACACCGCCAAGCGCATTTTCCGCCGCTCACTGAGCATCTCGCGCTGGGAAGTCGTCCGTGCGGCCAAGGAGGGACGACTCTGGACGCATGGCTTGGGCGGTGACAAGCGAGGCTGGGCAGCCCATCCCCTCCTGCGCGACGCCGTGCCGCTGGACCTGACTGCAGGGTACAAAGACTTGGGCCGCCTCCGCCTGCGCCTCGACCCCGAACTGGGCCTGGTCTACGAGAAGTTGTCGTAGCGCCGCAGCGTCTCCCGCAACTCCGAGAGCCAGTGTGCCCGCACTTCAGGTGGCCCCAGCACCTCGGCGCGGGGGCCCCAGCCGAGCAGGAAAGGCATCAGCTCACGCGGCAGCCCTGTTTTGTCGGTTCCGGCACGAAATTCGGCCAGCACGGAGCCGTCCGGCTGCTTGTGAAAGGTCGCGTTGGGGTAGCCACCTTCGTCCAGTCGGTAAGCCGCTTCGGAAGCAAAGCGCACCTGCACGGTGATGGGGTTTTGGCTGCCCACCACGCCCCAGGCGTCGGACAGAAATTCGCGCGGGTCAAAGCTTTCATCGGGTTCGTAGGTGTCGCGCAGCACTTCCATCGTACGCATCCGCGACAGCTTGAAGGTGCGGAGCTGCCCCCGGCGCTGCTCCAGCCCAATCACGTAGGGCGCGAGGTTGCTGCGGCTGATTTCCAGAAAGTACACGCACAGCCGGTTGCCCCGGTCAAGTTCGCCGCCAGGGCGCTGATAATCGAACGACAGCACCCGCCCTTCCACCCAGGCCGTCGCCACTTTTTCCAGCTCGCGCTCGGTCATTTGCCCTGCACCGTTGTCCAGCACCGAGCCGCCCAGGACGTAGCGAATCCGCTCGGGCAACTGGGCGGAAATGTGCAGCATCGCGTCGCGGTAGTGCCTGTTGTGCGAGGGGGAGTGGTGATAGGCCAGCCGAACCGCCGCGTAAGCTGCCAGCGCCTGTGCAGGCAACAGGGCACCGCCGCGCTGCAAGATGACGTAGCGGTGCAGCCTGTCGGGCAGCGGAATATCGTGGCCCAGTTCGCGCAGCACCTCGATATCGCGCTGAATGGTGCGCTGGCTGGTACCGTAAGCCCGCGCCATCATGGCCGTGGTCATGGGCGCCGCCTGCAAGTCCTTGGACATCTGAATCAGGCGCTTGACCCTGTCCCAGGTTTTGGCCTCGCGCACGGGCCGCTTCTTCTGGGGCTGGGGCCGACTTCCCTGCAGGTCCACGCTGTCCATCCTGGTGCTCTCCACGCCCCCAACTTGCCAGAGTCTTGGCGCAAGGTTGTCGCCCACTCGGCCCCTGTGCACAAGCATCTAGATATCTAAGTCCCCCAGGCTCAACCTCTGCTCGGTGTCGGTCACCCAGGGGAAGTCCAGACCAGGGAGAAAAGCGGGAATGGCTGCGCCGCTGCTCAGGGCCTCGGCCACGTCGAATTGCCAATCGGTTCCACTGTCCAGGGCGTAGAAGCCTGGGCCGGTCTCGATGCTGCCGGCCCAGCCGAGTGCTGCCCGCAAGGTGCCGACGGTCTTGGAAAGTCGCTGCTCGGCCTGCCTGCGGGTGCGGGGTTTGCCGTCGTCCAGCACTTCGGTCAGGCGGTCGGTACTCAGCTGCGGCCCTTCATGCAGCAGGGCCGCCAGGACGACCACCGCCAGCGCACTCGAGCTGACCATACGGCCATTGACCAGCACTTTCGGGAAGCCCATCGCCTCCAGCCGTACCAGGGGCCGCTGTGGGCGCGGCAACGGCAGGGGCCGCTCACCGGCAGGCAGCAGCGCAAACAGTTCTGGAAAGGCGTGCGCTTCCTCGCGTAACCACAGCTGTCCCCGGTCAAGTGCGGCCAACCGCTCAAGGGCCGCAGCAGCGTTGCCCTGGCGGCGGTCCAGCTCGGCCCTGACCAGTTCGGCCCGCTGAAGGCCCTCTTCGCTGAGGCGGCCTGCCTTGCCGAGGCGGTCCAGCACAGCGGCGCTGTCCAGGTGGGGCAGGCTGACCAGCGCCGCTGCAATATCCACATTAACTACGGACTTTCCCGTGTCGCGGTCTTCTTTGACCACCCGCGCCGCTTGCTCCAGCACCTCCAGTGCCCCCAGCGCACGGCCCGAGAGGCGGCGGGTATGCCCCAGCCCGCGCAGGGCCTGCCGCTGCTCGAACTCGTTGCCCATCTCGCCGGCGCATTTCAGTGCTTCGCTGTACAGCGCTTCGGCCTGTACCCACTCGCCCAGCGTCCGTCTAGGAATGGCCAGGCAGTGCAGCGCGTAGCTGAGCAAATGCCGATTGTCCTTACGCCGCGCCAGCTTTTCCAGCGTGCTCAGGTGCTTGTCGGCTTCGGTGAACTCGCCCGCCCGCAGGTACGCCCGCCCCAGCAACTCGGACGCGTTCATTCGCAGCTGGTCGTCCCTGGCCTGGGCAGCCAGCGCCTGAGCCTCGCTGAGAATGCGAATGGTGGTCGCCGTCTGGGTGGTGTGGCTGAGAATTGCGCCGTATTCCAGCAGGGTCAGCACCCTGGCGCGGCCGGTGCCCTCAGCCAGGGCCTGCTCGAAATGGTCTTCCCAGCCCGCCTGGCCCTGACGGAACTTGACCCGCCCCAGCACCCGCAGCAGCAGCGCCCGTTCAAACGGGGTCAGGTCGGCCTGCTGCGCCGCGTAGGCGGCCTGACCGTACTTCAGGCTCAGCGCATCGTCGCCCTGCTCAGCAGCCTGCCAGGCCATAAAAACGGACAGGAAAGTCCAGTCCTTTCCTGCCCCCGCTGCGAGCCAGTGCGCCGTTTGCTTGCCCAGGTCTTCCAGGCGGCCCAGGTTGCCCAGCAGCCGCAGCTGACCACGCACCCACTGCGGCTTCGCCTGGGCAGCGGCAGGGAACTGTTCAAGGAGCTTGAGCAGTTGCGCGAACTGCGCCGGTGCACGCGTCTCACCCGTAGCGCGGTACACCGTGTCCAGGGCTTCATCCACACGGCCCAGTTCCAACAAAGCCTGAATAGATGCTTGCCACTCGCCGTCCGTTACCGCAATCCCGCCCATTTCTCCCTAGCATAGCCGTCCAAACTGCACGGCTTGCTCACAGCCCCACCTAGCCGAGGCCGCGCCCGCCGATGGTCGGGTCGTCGGACATGGCCAAGACCACATCGCCGCCCGCAGGCTGCAGCGGCGCCGCAGCGGCCAGGGGTGACGCGGCGAAAAAGGCGATAAGGCAAAGAGAAAAAAAGTGTTTCAGCATAAGCAACTCCTGACGGCCGACTGACCGCGCGAGACAACACTTCCCCGCCCTGACCCCGCTCTGGAGTCAGGCCATTCAAGGCGCACACTGAAGGGAAAGCGCATAGACGTAAGCGCCAGCTTTGACCGCCTCAGACGCACTTCCGGGCGGTTACGGTTACTTTGAAAGCTGGACGCGACAAAACACGTCGCCCGTACGGGCAGGCATCAGGAGAGCTATGCTTCTGCTCAGGCCAAGGCCGCGCTGCATGAAAATGTGATTTGTACCGGACCCTGCCGGATACACCAGCGGGGCCTTGAGGGCAGATTTATGTTGTCAACAACTGGTGTTTTCCCCGTGTGTGCGGGGATGTTCCGTAACCTTCAGCCACGGCATCAGTCTTGGGGAAGTTTTCCCCGTGTGTGCGGGGATGTTCCGCCTCGTCACCCTCTCAGGATTCTGATTCGGCAGTTTTCCCCGTGTGGGCGGGGATGTTCCGACCTGCTTCCGCCCCTTAAACGCCGCCGCGTAGTTTTCCCCGTGTGGGCGGGGATGTTCCTACTCCAGGGCCACCGGGCCGCGCTGGGTGCCGGTTTTCCCCGTGTGGGCGGGGATGTTCCGGGCGCTAAACTCGGCGGCGTTTTCGGCGTTGGGTTTTCCCCGTGTGGGCGGGGATGTTCCAACAAAATTGGCCCCCAACTCGTGCGCCATCTCCCCCGGTGTCGGCCCATTCGAGAGATGCAGGTTGCCACTTCCGAGGCCGCCGGAACCGTGCCGGGCCGTCTCCTCTCTGCCGTTACGGGGACACGAACTCATCCCGGGCGTATCCCTGGAGGTACAGCAGCGCCGTCAGGTCGCCGTGGTGAATGCGGACCCCGCACTGCGCCGCCACCGCCGGCTTGGCGTGCAGGGCCACCCCGGTGCCCGCCAGCTCCAGCATGCCCAGGTCGTTGGCGCCGTCGCCTACCGCCAGCACGTCCTGCGGCTGTAGCCCCAGCCGAGCGGTAATGTCCAGCAGGGCGTCCACCTTGGCCTGGCGGCCCAGAATCGGGCGGGACACGTCGCCGGTCAGCCGGCCCCCGTCCACCAGCAGCGTATTGGCGCGGTGTTCGTCGAAGCCCAGCTGCGCCGCCACCGCTCCGGTAAATACCGTAAAGCCGCCGGACACCAGCGCCGCGTAACCGCCGTGTGCCCGCATGGTGGCGACCAGTTCGCGCCCACCCGGTGTCAGGGTGATCCGCCCTGCCAGCACCTGTGCAGCCACCTCCTGCGGCAGGCCGCGCAGCAGCGCCACCCGTGCCAGCAGCGCCGCCCCGAAGTCCAGCTCGCCGTTCATGGCGCGGGCCGTAATTTCCGCCACCTGCGGCCCCACCCCCGCGGCCGCCGCCAGTTCGTCCACGCACTCCTGGGCAATCATGGTGGAGTCCATGTCGGCCAGCAGCACACGCTTGCGCCGGCTCCCACTTCGCTGCACGGCCAGGTCGGTGCCCTGCGCCTGCAGCTCCGCCCACACAGTCCAGCGGTCGTCCGGGAGGTGCGGCAGCTCAAATTCGGCGGCCTCGCCAGGGGCCAGCCAGCGCAGGCCATGGCCCTGCCAGCGGGCCAGCAGCGCTTCCACCCCCCCGGCCGTCAGGGAGGGGCGGTCAGGAGCCGTCAACAGCGTGGCCGTATACATCTGCTCAGAATACGGTTTGGCAGCGAGACGAACCGCAGGCAAGCCGTACTCCACAGCAACATGACAGAGTGTCACTCCGTGAGGGGCCAGGTTGCAGGCATAGCAAGCGTATGTTTATAACTGACTATGGAAGACCTCGTCCGCCCGGCCGTGCGGCCCACCAATCCGAACTTTTCCTCCGGTCCCTGCGCCAAGTTTCCGGGGTTCCAGCTGGACCTGCTGCAAGGCGCCCCACTGGGCCGCTCTCACCGCGCTGCCCCCGGCAAGGCCCGGCTGGCCGAAGCAATCGAGCTGACCCGCGAGGTGCTGGAGGTGCCGCACGACTACCGCATCGGTATCGTGCCGGCGTCGGACACGGGCGCGGTGGAAATGGCGCTGTGGTCCCTGCTGGGCGCACGCGGCGTGGAGGTGCTGGCCTGGGAAAGCTTCGGCGAGGGCTGGGCGGCGGACGTGGTGGAGCAGCTGGGCCTGGATGCTGCCGTGCGCCGCGCCCCCTACGGCGAAATCGTGGATTTTTCCCAGGTCGATTTCGGAAGCGATGTGGTGTTTACCTGGAACGGCACCACTTCGGGCGTGTGGGTGCCGGATGGCGACCTGATCCCCGCTGACCGCGAAGGCCTGACCATCTGTGACGCCACCTCGGCGGCCTTCGCGGTGGAGCTGCCCTGGGACCGGCTGGACGTGGTTACCTTTTCCTGGCAAAAGGCGCTAGGCGGCGAGGGCGGGCACGGCATGCTGGTGCTTTCGCCCCGCGCTGTGGAGCGGCTGGAAAGTTATACACCGCCCCGGCCACTGCCCAAGATTTTCCGACTGACCCAGCGGGGCCGCCTGATAGAAGGCATCTTCCGGGGCGAAACCATCAACACGCCGTCCATGCTGTGCGTGGAGGACTATCTGGCAGCGCTGCGCTGGGCGCAGTCGGTGGGCGGGCTGCCCGCACTCGTCGCCCGCTCGCAGGCCAACGCGCAGGCCGTGGCCGACTGGGCCGCCGGGCGGGACTGGGTCACCAACCTCGCCGCCGACCCGGCCACCGCGTCAACCACCTCAGTTTGCCTCCGCTTCACTGACCCGCGCATCCGGGACGCAGACGCTTTCGCGGCGGCGGTGGCGCGGCGGCTGGACCGGGAAGGTGCCGGCCACGACCTGGGCTCTTACCGCGACGCCCCGGCGGGCCTGCGTATCTGGTGCGGCTCCACGGTGGAAACGGCCGACGTGCAGGCGCTGCTGCCCTGGATCGACTACGCCTTTCACGCCGAGCTGGCGGCGCAGGCCTGACGGCGGCCCCCTCTCCCCTTTTCCCCTCACCTATTTCTCTCAAAGGAGCCAATATGCCCCCAAAAGTTCTCGTGTCCGACGCGCTGTCGGAAACCGCCGTTCAGATTTTCCGCGACCGTGGCGTGGACGTGGACTACCGCCCGGAAATGGGCAAGGACCCCGCCGCACTGGCCGCCATCATCGGCGACTACGACGGTCTGGCGATTCGCTCGGCCACCCGCGTGACCCCGGAACTGCTCGAAAAGGCCGGGCGCCTGAAAGTCATCGGCCGCGCCGGAATCGGAGTGGACAATGTGGACATCTCCGCTGCGTCCAGACGGGGCATTATCGTGATGAACACGCCTTTCGGCAACAGCGTGACCACCGCCGAGCACGCCATCGCGCTGATGTTCGCGGTGGCGCGGCAACTGCCCGAGGCGAGCGCCTCCACTCACGCCGGGCGCTGGGAGAAAAACCGCTTCATGGGCGTGGAGCTGACCGCCAAGACGCTGGGCCTGATCGGTGCGGGCAACATCGGCTCTATCGTGGCCGACCGGGCGCAGGGGCTGCACATGAAGGTCATGGCTTACGACCCCTTTCTGTCGCAGGAGCGGGCGCTGGAACTGGGGGTCCGCAAGGTGGAGCTGGATGAACTGCTGGAACACGCCGACTTCATCACCCTGCACGTGCCACTGACCGACAAGACACGCAACCTGCTTTCACGCGAGAACCTGCTGCGGACCAAGCCCGGCGTGCGGATTATCAACGCGGCGCGCGGCGGCCTGCTCGACGAGGAGGCGCTGGCCGAGTTGCTGCGCTCCGGGCACGTGGCCGGAGCGGCGCTGGACGTGTTCGCGCAGGAACCCGCCACGCAGTCGCCGCTGTTCGGCCTGCCCAACGTGGTGGTGACCCCGCACCTGGGCGCCGCCACCACCGAGGCGCAGGAGAACGTGGCCCTGCAGGTGGCCGAGCAGATGTCCGACTATCTCCTGAGCGGCGCCGTTCACAATGCGCTGAACATGCCTGCGGTCACGGCTGAGGAAGCGGCGCGCATGGGTCCCTGGATTCACCTGGCGCGGCACCTGGGTGCTTTTGTGGGCCAGATGGTCGAAGAACCGATGACCTCGCTGAACATCACCTACGGTGGGGCCGCAGCCGGCATGAACACGGGCGCCCTGAACGCCGCGCTGATCTCGGGCCTGATGAAGCCCAGCAACCCCGACGCCAACATGGTTTCGGCCCCACTGATGGCCCGCGAGAAAGGCATTCAGGTCGCCACCACCATCCAAGACCAGTCGGGCGGGCAGCAGGCGGGCAACTTCGGGGGCTTTATCCGGTTGGACGTGACCACCGAAAGCGGCGAACGCTCGGTGGCCGGCACCGTCTTCAGCGACGGCAAACCGCGCTTTATCCAGATTCGCGGCATCAACCTGGACGCCGAGGTGGGCGAGCACATGCTGTACACCCGCAACCGCGACGTGCCGGGCGTCATCGGGTCGCTGGGCACGGCCCTGGGCGACCTGGGCGTCAACATCGCCAACTTCACCTTGGGGCGCTCGGCACAGGGTGACGCAATTGCCATCATCTACCTGGATGAGCCCCTGCCGGCAGCGGCGGCCCAGGCCCTGCGGGACAGCGGAAAGTTCATTCAGGTGCGGCCGCTGCACTTTGAACTTTAAGGCGGTGCGCGGACAGGCGAAAAGTCCTCGTTCAGGGCGCAGGATTTGACGCCCAGCACTTTCTTGGAGGCCCCGCCAGAGCGCCGGGGCCTCCTGCTCTTGCCGGTGAACCATCCAGCGACAGGTGGCAAACCTGCCAGATTTAGGCTAACCTAAAACCAACTTGGCCGGGGCTGTGTGCCCTGGGCCCGCCGTTGGCCTGCCGCACGCCGAACCCCGCCGGAAATGAGGTTAACCATGTCTGTATCTGCCGAACCGTCCACCTCTGCTGGATTGTCTCTTTCCTCTGCCCAGCCCCCTGACGCGCAGGCCAGCGCCGTGTTGGCAGGCCAGTCCCAGAAGCGGGGCTTGGCGCGGATTCTGCCATTTATCGGGCCAGCGGTTATCGCGTCCATCGCCTACATGGACCCGGGAAATTTCGCCACCAACATTCAGGGCGGCGCCGACTTCGGCTACCGGCTGCTGTGGGTGATTCTGGCCGCCAACCTGATGGCGATGCTGATTCAGAGCCTCAGTGCTCGGCTGGGCATCGCCACCGGCAAGAACCTGCCCGAACTGATTCGCGAGCGCTGGCCGCGGCCACTGGTCTGGTTTTACTGGGTGCAGGCCGAGCTGGTCGCCATCGCCACCGACCTGGCCGAGTTTATCGGGGCGGCAGTGGCCATTCACCTGCTGACCGGCCTGCCGCTGCTGTGGGGTGCCGCCGTCACGGCGGTCATTTCGCTGTGGATTCTGGGCTTCCAGAGCCGGGGCCGGCGGCCCGCAGAGCTGCTGATCGGAGGTTTCGTGCTGGTCATCGGGCTGGCGTACCTGGTGCAGTTCGTGATGGCCCGCCCGCAGCTGGCCTCGCTCGGCCAGGGGTTGGTGCCCAGCTTCGCCGGTCCGGACAGCGTGTACCTGGCGGTGGGCATCATCGGTGCGACGGTCATGCCGCATGTCATCTACCTGCACTCGGCGCTGACCCAGGGCCGGGTTCAGGCCACCACAGACGAGCAGAAACTGCGCCTGGCACGGCTTAACCGCATCGACGTGATGGGGGCGATGGGCCTGGCCGGCGTGATCAACATGGCGATGCTGGCAGTGGCCGCCGCCACCTTTCACGGGCAGAACATTCCCGACGCCGGCAACCTGGAAACGGCCTACCGAACCCTCACGCCGCTGCTGGGCCCGGCGGCCTCGGTGGCGTTCGCCGTGGCGCTGCTCGCCAGTGGCCTGAGCAGCACCGTGGTGGGCACCATGGCCGGGCAGGTCATCATGCAGGGGTTCGTGAATTTCAGTATTCCGCTCTGGGTGCGGCGCACCGTGACCATGCTGCCGGCGTTCGTGGTCATCCTACTGGGGCTGGACCCCACCCGCACGCTGGTGCTGTCGCAGGTCATCCTCAGCTTCGGGGTGCCGTTCGCGCTGGTGCCGCTGCTGCTGTTCACCGCCCGCCGGGACGTGATGGGAGTGCTGGTCAGCCGGCCTGCCGTCACCCGGCTGGGCTGGGTGATAGCGACATTGATTATCGGCCTGAACGGCTATCTGCTGTGGGAAACGCTACGCTAAAGTGCCGGGCCAGGTGCTGCTGGGCGGCCTTGTTCCCGCCCGCAGCAGAGCTGCGCTAAGAGGAGACAGCAGGAGCGCTGCACCCAGAACAGGACCTGGGCGGTCAGCCCAGCATGTTCAGTGAGGACGGGGGCAAAGGTATTTTCGCCCTGTCAGGCGCTTCAGAGCTGACCGCAGGCTGACAAGTCTCACCCAATCTGAGCGCATGTCTCATTCCCCTGAGCAGACCCCTGAAAAGCGCTCGTTCTGGCACCAGCTGCTGGACACCCGCATCAGCCGCCGCAGCGCGATTACGACTGCCGCTGCGACGGCTGCTGCTGCCAGCCTGCCGGTGAGCTTCGCGCAGGCCCAGCAGAGCGGCGTGACCACTGCCAACAACGGCGCCCCCATCGGCGTGACGCCCCGCGAGAATGCCCGCACCTACCCTCCCTTCCGTCCTATTGAGCCCACCCGCGCCGACGACCTGACCCTGCCCCCCGGCTTCCGCTACCAGATTCTGGCTCCCTGGGGCGAGGAGTTCACCCAGGACGGCCGCACCATCGGCTTCAACCACGACTTTATCGGCTACTTCCCTGCCGACATGCTTGAAGGCGGCCACAGCAGCACCGACGCCTACCTCACCATCAACCACGAGTACGTGAACTCGCTGTTCCTGGGCACCGAGGAGCGCACCCCCGCCAACATCGAAAAGGAAAAGCGCGCCATGGGTGTCAGCGTGGTGCGCGTGCGCCAGCAGGGCGGCGAGTGGAAAGTGGTCAAGGACGCCAAGAACCGCGCTGTGGACGGCCTGTACGATATCGAGCTGACTGGCCCGGTGCGCGGCACCGACGCCGTGAAGGGCGCCACGATGGTCAAGGGCACTGTGGGCAACTGCTCGGGCGGCCAGACCCCCTGGGGCACGCTGCTCACCTGCGAAGAGAACGTGGACGGCTATGTCAAGGCCTGGGAAGGCAGCGGCTACGAGGCCATGCACCAGGGCTGGGTGACCGAAATTGACCCCTTCGACCCTGCCTGGACCCCCAAGAAGCGCACCGGCATGGGCCGCTTCCGCCATGAGAACGTGGCTCCCGGCCGCACCGCCGACGGCCGCTTCGTGGGCTACATGGGCGACGACATGCAGGATTCGTGCGTGTACAAGTTCGTGAGCCGCCAGCCCATCAGCGGCGACCGCGCCGCTGACCGCAACCTGCTGGAAGACGGCGACCTGTACGTGGCCAACTTCGGCAACGGCACCTGGGTGCTGCTGGATTACGACAAGAACAAGAAGCTGCAGGACGCCAAAAAGGACGACAAGCCGCTGTTCAGCAGCCAGGCCGAAGTGCTGGCCGACGCCCGCGCCGCCGCGCTGGCCGTGGGCGGCACCCCGGTGGACCGCCCCGAGGATATCGAGATTCATCCGCTGAACGGTGACGTGTACATCGCCCTGACCAACAACTCCAAGCACGGCAACTACTTCGGCCACATCGTGCGCCTGACCGAAGAAGGCAGCGACCACGCCGCCACGAGCTTCAAGTGGGACGTGTTCGCCTACGGCGGCCCCAGCGCCGGCTTCGCCAGCCCCGACAACCTGGTGTTCGACCCCTACGGCAACCTGTGGATGGTCACCGACAACTCCGACCTGGGCACCAACCCCATCAAGGACTTCCACGGCAACAACGCCATGTTCTTTATGCCCACCGAAGGCCCCAACGCCGGCAAGGCCTACCGCTTCGCCGTGGGCCCGGTCGAGGCCGAGATGACCGGTCCCACCTGGTCCCCGGACGGCAAGACGCTGTTCGTGTCCATCCAGCACCCCGGCGAGGACTCCGAGAGCCTGGACAAGCTGACCTCCAACTTCGCGGCCAAGCCCGGCAGCCGCATCCCCCGCCCCACCCTGGTCGCCATTCAGGGCTTCCCCGGCTGGAAGGCCTGAGCATGACGCTGCCTACTTACCGTGCCGGCCACATCGTGCAGGGCGAACCGCTGATGATTCATGCGCTGGAAGACTTCGTGGGCGAACTGACCCGCCAGCGCCCCTGGGTCAAGGCCCGCTATGAGGAAGCCCTGGAGGCGGTGGATGACCTGCTGAGCCAGGACACTCCCGCTGGCCTGGCCGCCTACCTGGCCGCTGACCGCGCCGAGCTGCTGGCGGCCCTGCCGGAACAGCCGCTGCTGACCGAGGCGCTGGACGAATTCGGTGCTTACCTGCGCGAGTGGCGCTGGGTCTGAGTCCCTGCATCATCCGAGGTGAACCGGGCTGCTGGCCCGGTTTTTGGTGGCTCTGGACCCGAGCGGGCAGCTAAGATGGGGACCAGAACAGCATGTGGGAAGAACTTCAGCTTCAGATTATCAAGCCGGCCGCCTGGTTCAAGTTCGGGCTGGGCCTTTTGGTCACCGTGGCGCTCTACCGCCTGGGACTGACCGTGCTGCGGCTCCTGCGGCCCCGCATGAGTCAGGGGTTTTACCCGGTGCTGCACGGTCTGCTGCTGCTGAGCAGCCTGCTGCTGCTGCTGGGACTCAGCACTCAGGCCTTTTACTTGACTTCCAGCCCGCTGTTTGACCTAGGCAAATCGGTGATGGATGCGCTCCAGGCCACCGGCGGCCAGCTGCTGCTGATTGCGGCGCTGTCCCTGGTCGCCTGGTCGCTGATTGGAGAAGCGGCCGGGCGCATCGTGCCCAGCGACGAATTCAACCGCCGCACGGTGCGGGTGCGGACGCTCAAGGGAGTGGTGGAAAGCACCCTCAAGGCCGTGGTGCTGTTCACGGCGCTGATTGCGGTCCTGCAGACCGTCGGCGTGAATGCCACCAGCCTGCTGGCCAGTGCCTCGGTGCTGGGCCTGGCAGTCAGTTTCGGGGCACAGAGCCTGATCAAGGACATCTTCAACGGCTTTTTTATTCTGCTGTCGGACCAGTACGGCGTGGGCGACGATGTGGACCTGAACCTGGGCGCGGTCTCGGGCACGGTAGAGGCCATCGACCTGCGGACCACTTCGGTGCGCGACATCAGCGGCACGCTGCACATCATGCAAAACGGCCAAATTACCGCCATCAGCGTCAAGAGCAAGGACTGGGCGCGGGTGGTGGCTACCGTAGACGTGGCCTACGAGGCCGACGTGGACCAGGCCATCCGGGTACTGGAACAGGTCAGCCGCGACCTGTATGCCGACGAGCACTGGCACAGCTACTTTCTGAGCGAACCGGACGTGCAGGGCGTCACCGCGCTGGGAACCGACGCGATTACCCTGCGCGCCCTGTTCAAGGTCGGCCCCAAAAGCCAGTACGCCGTGGGCCGCGAGTTTAACCGCCGTATCAAGATTGCGATGGATGAGGCAGGTATCAGTATCCCCTACCCGCAGCGCCGCATGAGCTTCGGCGACGGGCCGCTGGAAATTCGGCTGGTCCAGGGCAATGCGGTACAGGCCAATCCAGCGCAGGGCGATCCGGCACAAGTCGAGCTGGCCCAGGGCACCCCGTTTCCTCATGCCCCGGCCGAGCAGGACCGCCAGAGTCCCTTGGTGACGCCGCCACTCAAGCGCAACGCGGACTAGAGTAGAGGCCACGCACAGCCTGAGTTTTCTTTCCAGAACGGAAAAATATCGCCTCGAAGCATTCTGGAATGTCTGGAAATGTGCATTTTTTACTATTTGTCGTCTGTCAGCGACAGGAGAGGGCTTGTTTTCATACTGGGCTGCATGGATGAGCAGATCCAGAGACTGGAACTCCAGATTCTCAATCGCCCACAGCAGACTGAGCTGGAGCTGACTGCGCTGCTCACGCAAGCACGCCAGCAGGCCGACATTCAGGCCGAGGCACATGCCCTCTGCCTGATGGCAGAAGGCGCCTTTTTCCAGGGGAACTACCCGGCGGCCCTGGAGTGGGCCGGACACGGGCAGGCACTGGCACAGCAGCACAGGCTTACGGCCCTGGAAGCCCGCAACCACAACGCCCTGAGCATGGCCTGCTGGCGGCTGGGCCGGCTCCCAGAAGCACTCGACCATGTCCGGGCCAGCCTGGCCCTGGCCGGGGACGACGCCCTGGCCCGCAGCCGCGCCCTGAGCAGCGCCGCTGCCATCTATATCGAACTGGGCGACCACGAACGCGCCCTGGAGAATTTCGGGCAGGCGGCCGAACTGGCACGCCACAGCGAACAGCCTGAGCAGGCCGCCACCCCTATGACTGGGACCGTGCGGGCCATGCTCCACATGGGCCGCATGGAAGCGCTGGAGTTGGTGCCGGAGGTGCGGGCACTGGCGGAGCAGCATGGCATGCTGTGGCTGCTGTGCGTGCTCAGCTATCTGGAAGCCAGCTTGCTGCACCGGCTGGGCCGCCCTGAAGAAGGCCGGGCCTGCGCGGAAGCGGGCCTGGCTCAGGCCCAGCAGACCGGAAACGCCGAGGCACAGGGCTTCTTGCACCAGATCCTGGCCGAGCTGTACCTGGCCAGTGGCGCACTGGAATGGGCCAGCGCCCAGCTCGAGCAGGGCGGGCAGATTGCCAGGCAGCTGAATCACCTGCAGCTGCACTGTGGCCTGGAAAGCAGCCGCGCCAAGCTGCACCAGCTCAACGGCGACCATGCAGCTGCCCTCGGCGCCCTGCACAGACACATTGAGCTGAGTCAACAGCTGCACGCCCGCAGCCATCAGCTGCACAGCCGCACCGTTTCGCAGCAAATCGAAGTGGAGCTGCTGCAGCGTGCAGCGCAGCACGGGCAGTGCAGCAGCGAACTGCTGCAGGCCAACCGTGAGCTGCAAACCCTGCAGGAGCGGCTCTCCTATCAGGCGTCTCACGATTCGCTGACCGGACTGCTCAACCGCTCGGCGTTCTGGACCCGCACGCAGGAGCGGCTACGTCAGCGCCTGCGTGCCGCCTGCAGCGGAGTCATCATGGCGCACATCAGCCACCTCAGGTCCATCAACGGCGCCCGTGGGCATGCGGCGGGCGACATCCTGCTGCAGGAAATTGCCCAGCGGTTCAGGGCCGAGCTGCGTCCCGGCGACCTGGTAGGACGGCTGAGCGGTGATGAGTTCATGATTTATCTGGACAACCTGTCCTGCCCAGAGCAGCTGGAGCAGGAGGCCCAGCGGCTGCTGCGCTCACTGGTTGAACCGCTGGTCAGCGGGCACCTCGTGATTCGGCCGGCCATCTCACTGGGCTGCGCGGTGGCTCCACCGGACGGACACGACCTGGGGCACCTGCACCAGTGCGCCGACCTGGCGCTGCAGCAGGCCAAGCAGCAGGGCAACAACGGCTGGGTACGCTTCCAGCCTGAAACCGGCGCGGCCGAACTGCGCCGCCAGCAGCTGCGCGAGGACCTGCGCCACGCCCTGGAACGCGGCGAATGCGAACTGCACTACCAGCCGCAGTTCTCCCTCCCTGAGCGCCGTCTGGTCGGTGTGGAAGCCCTGTTGCGCTGGCGGCACCCGCAGCTAGGCACCATTTCTCCGGCCGAGTTCATTCCCCTGGCCGAAGAGGGACCGCTGATTCTGGAACTGGGCGCCTGGGCCCTGCGGGAAGCCTGCTGCCAGGCACAGACCTGGAACTTCGGAGAGCGGAAGCTGCTGATGTCGGTCAACGTGTCGGTGCGGCAGTTCGAGAGGCCCGATTTCGTGCCGCAGGTGGAAGCGGCGCTGGCCGCCTGCGGGCTGCCGGGCGGGTGCCTGATTCTGGAACTTACCGAAACCCTGCTGCACCAAGAAGCCCAGGTGGGAGCACAAACGTTCAACGAACTGCACCGCCTGGGAGTCCACATCGCCATCGACGACTTTGGCACCGGCTACAGCAACATCCAGCTGCTGCGCCATCTGCCGTTCCGGCAGCTGAAAATCGACCGCTCTTTCGTACAGGACCTGGCCGACGGGGCAGCGGGGCTGGCCTCGGCGCAGCACTTTATGAAAGTGATGCTGAACCTGGCGCACGGCCTGGGCATCAACGTGGTCGCGGAGGGGGTCGAGACTCAGGCGCAATTCGACCTGCTCACTCAACTGGGATGCGATAAGGCTCAGGGCTTCTTGCTGTCCCCCCCGCTGCCGGCTGGGGAGCTGGCCAGCACGTTTCTGTAGCTCCCCACCCCGCTAGAGCGGGCATCCAGCAGTCAGGTCATCAGGCGGCGAACGCCCGCTCCATGAACCACACCGCCCCGATGACCGCAATCAATGCCGAAAGCGGCGCGAAGACCAAGCGGCGGTAAAAGACGGTGTGCCGCAGCCAGAAAATCAGGGGCACGGTGACAGCCACCAGCGCCAGCTGGCCGATCTCCACACCGATGTTGAAGCCCAGCAGGCTTTCCACCAGGGCGCGGCGGTCACTGACCAGCTCGCCTAGGACGCTGGAAAAGCCGAAACCGTGCACCAGCCCGAACGCGAACGCCACCGCCCAGAGAAAGCGCTCACGCACCAGCGGGTAGACATTGTTCAGGGCCGCCAGCACCACCGAAAGTGCGATGACCGCTTCTACCAGGCGGGAAGGCAGGTGAATCACGTCCAGGGCCGCCAGGCTCAGGGTCACCGAGTGGGCCACCGTAAAGGCCGTGACCACCTTGACCACGCTGATCAGCGCTTCGCGGAAGCTGCCCACCGGCTGCCAGCGCCCCTCACGGTAACGCAGCACCGAGGGCAGCAGCAGCGTGATCAGAAACAGCACGTGGTCCAGCCCCCCCCAGATATGGGTCATGCCCAGCCAGATGAATTTGACGAGGCTTTCCAGCTTGCTCGGTGCCTGCAGCGAGACATTGGCCGCCGTGCTGCCGGGACCGAACACGCTCGTCTGGGTCTGCCCGGCATATTCCAAGTTCAGGTATCCCCGGTGCGTGTCCTGGTCACCGGTGTCGGTAAACAGCGTGTTGCTGACCTGTAGGGTCTGGGGGGCCACGGCGCACTCACCGGTCAGCGACAGGCGCAGAAAGCGGCCGTTGTCCTGCCGGCCTACCTGCATGCCCGAATCGGTCAGGGAGCAGGGCTGCCCGCCGCCGCTCGCCCCGTCCGCCGTCACGGTCAGGTGCCCCAGCAGATAGTCGCGGGCCTGCTGGCCGGACTGCGCCAGTTCGTCGTTGCTGACCCGGCCGTCCTGGTCAGCGTCGAGGTGCAGCACATAGTCCAGGTCATTGAGCATCACGTCCCAGTGCCCGTTGACGCTGGAGCCGTCCACCTGCAAATTGAGGAAGTGGTCGGAAGTGGCGTGTGCCCCGGCGCGGCCCGACAGGGCGCAGCAGGCGAGCAAGGTGAGAGCGGCGCGGACGGCAGTCGGCATCTTCAAGGGAAATCCTCTTTTCTTTTTGTTCCAATCAGCTCAGCGGACGAAACCGGCCATGACGCTGCCGGTTCCGCCCGCTCCGACTTGGCTGGGGGCTCAGCTCAGAATTCGATGAACACCGGGTTGGAGTAGAACCACAGGTCGTTCCAGGGGTTTTCGCCCTTGGGATCGGCTTCGGGCTCCAGCTGGTCCGTGTTGGTGCCGCGCAGGCGCAGGTACATGTTCTTGTTGACGTTCTTGAGGGTGTAGGTCATGGTGATGTACTCACCGTCGCGCTTCCAGGAGTCGGCCTTGAAGCGTTTCTCGACCTTGGTGCTGGGGTTGGTGTCGTTGTCGTACTGGCTGCTCGCAACCTTGCCGGTCACGTCACCCACAATCAGGTCCACCCGCGACACGGCCGGGTTCTCGCCGTGGAAGTTGTTGCCGGCGGGGTCGCGCAGCTTTACAGTCACGGTCACGTCCTGGGCGCCGCCCAACTTGAGGGTTTCACCCAGGCTGACCCGCTTGCCACCGGCCGCCACGCTCATGTCCAGCTCGGAAATCAGGTCGCCGGAAGTGACGAAGGTACGGCCGTTCCGCAGTCCGTCCAGCACATCGTCATAAGATTTGTCGGCCTTGACGTAGATTTTCTGGTACTCGCCCGGCCAGAAGTCCGAGCCGCCGTCCGTATAGTGAACGTGCGAGTCCGAGGTCGCCACAATCCAGAAGCGCCGGCCTTCGCCCAGCATGGAATCCCACAGGCCACCCACGCGGGCCGTCATCTGGTCGAAGCCGCCGTAGGTGGGGTGGCTGCCGTAACTGCCCCGGCTTCCCTTGGGGTCGAGGCTTCCGTCCCTGTTCAGCCCGCCGGCCTGGTGGCCCGGTGCGCCCTCGAAGCCCACGTAGATATCGGGGGCGGCGTCGTTGTTGTTACGCAGCTCATGCGGGGTATCGGCGCCGTACACGCCCAGGCCTTTGGCCGAGCGGGCCGGGTGGTTCGCCATGAAGATGGGCTTGGGGCCCTGCATGTTCTTCACGTAGTTGATGGTTTGCAGCGCCTTTTCCTCGGTGTCGCGGGACTTGTCGGTGGGATAGGCTTCCGCCTTGTCCCACTTGTTCTCGATATCGAACAGGGTCTGCGATTCACGGTCGGTGTGAGGAATCATCAGGGTGTGGTGGTCCATGGCGGGCATATTGAACTCCATACCCACGAAGCTCAGCAGCTGCGGGAACTGCTTGCGGGCCTGCAGCAGCTCCGGGTAGGCCCGCTCCATGTTCAGCTTGGAGTGGTTGGGGCCGCCGTGGTCGGTAATGACCATCCACGACAGACCATGCTTGACTGCCATCTCGGCGTTCTTGGTAATGGAATACTGCGCGTCCCCCTCCGGTCCGCCGACGATAGGGGTAGGCGGCGTGGTGGAATATTGATAGCGGCGTAAGTATGCGCTGCTAAACTCTAGGGACCGTGGAATGGCAACCGAACCAATATTCTCGTGCCCAACTTGAGGAGCGGCGTCTGGCTGCTACCGAGTGGCTGCAGCAAGGCAGCCACACACACCGCGAAATCGCTGCTCACTTCGGCGTCTCCGTGCTCACGGTGACTTCTTGGAGTGCTCGGCTCAGAAAGAAGGGAAGCTTGCAAGCGACGGTCAGCTCTGGTCGTCCTGCTCGGCTGACTGAGTCTCAGCACGACCAGCTTCGCACCCTCCTGCGGGAGGGTGCTCTGCAGCATGGGTTTCCTGACGAAACTTGGACGACAAAACGTGTGGCAGAGCTGATCGGGCGGCACTTCGAGGTGTGGTACCACCATGATCACGTCCGTAAAATCCTACGAAAGTTGGGGTTCAGCCCACAGATGCCAGATGGGCGGGCTGCTGAGCGGAACGAACTTCGGATCGCATCCTGGCGGGAACAGGTGCTCCCGGAGTTGGAAAAAAAAGGTCGCTGAGGGAGCCACAATCATCTATCTGGATGAGGTCGGATTCTCGTTGAAAGGCGTGCGAAGGCGAACGTGGTCCCCCAGGGGCGTGACGCCCCTGGTCACGCTCAGAGCGAACTGGGAGAAGCTTTCGACGATTGGGGCGATCACTTCAGATGGACGATTCTTCCAGCACACAACATCCGGAGCGATCCGCAGTGGAGAGGTCATCCGATTCTTTGGGCACATCCTGCGCCAAGTTCAGGGGAACATCGTCGTGGTGCTGGACAATGCGAAAATTCATCACGCGAAAGTAACCCAGGCGTTCGTGGGAACCCACGAACGCCTCTCTCTGATCTTTCTGCCTCCGTATGCTCCAGAGTTGAACCCGATCGAGTTGGTGTGGGCCTACGTCAAGCGCAATGTGTTGGGGAACTTTTGTGCCCACTCCATCAGAGCGCTGAAAAAGAGGCTTGTCACCGCCTGGCAGCGGGTCCGCTATATTCACCTGCCCCGTCAGCTTATGGACGCCAACTTACGCCGCTATCAATAGTCGTAGCCAGGGCTGTAGTAGCTATGAATATGAGAATCCCCAGCCAGCCACTGGCGGGTATCAGGCTGAGGCTTGCTGGCTTGCTCGCCACAGGCAGCGAGGACAAGCAGACCAGATGTGATGGACGCAAAGTAAGCAGAACGCTTCATGGAGATTCCTCCTGCACCTACGCTAGGAGCCGGATGTCAGCGTTCTGTCTCTGCGCGGAGATGCCCAGGCCCAGTGTCACATGGAGCGTCACAGTCACATGGAGTGTCACAGGGGCGACTGCACAAGCTGTCCAGGGACACCGACAGCCCCGCAGTTCCCTTTCCAGCAAGCAATGCCCCTTCCGGCAACAGGCCTCTACGCCCGCAGCACCAGATTGCATCTCCTCATGCTCTGGATGTCGGCCTACCGCTGCCTTTACACCAGCCATTCGTAGGCAAGCAGCTTGATGTCCTCCCACTCATCTCGTCTCCGTAGCTCAGTTCGCTTTGCCGCCTTAGCTCGCCCAGCACACTGGCGTTGAAGCTTACCGTGCGGTCAATGTCGGTGATACGGCTCTGGAGGCGTTCTACCAGCCTCAGCACCTCTTCCCAGGCCCTCTCCGGGGGACACGCTGTCAATTTTCGGTTCTTCAAAGGGGGCTGCCCAGGTGGTCAATGCATCCAGCCAGCGGGCATGGCTACGGTGCTCAGGGAAGAGTTGACCTTACAACTCAGTGGTTCGTGCCGCTTGGGTGGGCAAAAAGTGGGGAAGGCGCAAGTCGAAGGGCTGCCCTGACGGGCCACATGGATACCGGTATCCACCGCTCAGCGCTTGCGTCAGCTTGCGGATAAATTCGGTCTTTTTCGTCGCAGCAAGAGTTCTTAGCTCGGCACGAGATTTTACTCTGGTACGGGTTTTTATCCTGGCGCAAGGCCGCCCCCTCTCTTACCTAGGGCACCAGGGCCGCACCCTGCCTCTACGGAAAGCGGAGCGGTTACGGTTCAGCGCCCAGGAGGCAGCCGCCTACACAAACGCAACAGGAGACTCGGCACCGTGTGCTTCGCCGCTGCCCGCCGGCTGTGCGGAGGCCCGGTCTCCCCCACTCCGGTCACTCTTCAAGCAGCTGCGCGAGTTCGTTCAACAGGCGCTGAGCTTTTTGGCGCCTGCGCGGGTCGAGAGACTGCAGGCGCTTCGCCGTGAACTTGCGGCTGACCTGACCCATCTGCCGGTCCCAGTCGTCTGCAAGCGGCACTTTCTTCTTGTTTGCCGGCCTGTTTGCTGGCTGGCTGGTCTGCTTGGCTTCCTGCAGGGCCTGCTGCACCTGCCGGCGGCTCCACTCCCCGGAAATGATCAGGGGCAGCCACACTCGCTGCTGCTCCGGAGTGGCCGCCCGGACCGCCAGCACCGCCGAGTAGGAGGCGCCCTGTTCAATGGCTGCCACCAGGTGGGCCGGCAGCCTGAGCAAAGAAAGGTAATTGCGCCGGTAGCTGAGGTAGGTCAGGTCCTTGTTCACAAGTTTCAGGGCTTCACCCAGAACCCGCAGCGTCTCCTCGGCGGGGGCTGCGCCGCCGAGTTCCGCCTGGACCTCATCGGCAGGGCGTGCCAGCTGGAGGGCGGTCAGGTCCAGCACGGCGCGTGCCACCTCGTAGGCGTTCAGGTCCTCGCGCTGGAGGTTCTCGCGCAGGCCGTGCATTCGGGCTTCCAGGTCCGTCATGTCGCGGATGACGGCCGGAATGGTCGCCTGCTGCGCCTGCCGAGACGCCCGCAGCCGGCGCTCTCCAGCAACCAGCTGATACCGCCCCCCCGCGAGTGGCCGCACCAGCACCGGCTGGAGCACCCCATTCGCCGCGATGTCTCTGGCCAGCTCATCTATGCCCTGAAAGTCCTTGCGGGCCTGAGAGGGAGAAACGTCCAGGTCGTCCAGGCGCAGGTACTCCACAGGCACATGACGCTCCTCAGCCGCCTGGATGCCGCTCTGGGCCTTGCTGGCACGGGCCATGGCCGCCTGCAGGGCAGAAGTGCTCGGTTTGCCGCTCATGCCTGGTCCCCCACACGCTGCAGCAGGGTGTCCGTGGCCGCAGCAATCTCCCGCAGGGCGTCCGCGTCGGCGCGGTCGGTGCCGATGGGTCTGCCCTCGGTCTGCGCCTTGCCATAGACAGCGGGGCGGCTGGTCATCGGCCCGGCGAGGCGGTCGCCCAGAATTTCCCTGAACGCGTCCATCATCTCGTGGGCCACCCGGGTGTTGTTCATCTGCGTCACCAGATACATCGCCACCTTAAGGCCCCGGTTCGTGCGGCTGTGTTCGGTGATGGTTTCCTGCACGCCGTCGAGGGCGTTCAGGCCTTTGAGGGCTGCCTGAATGGGCACCACGACCCAGTCGGCCGAATTGGCAGCGTTGCTGGTGATGCGTCCCAGGCTGGGCGGGCAGTCCAGTAAGATGTAATCGTACCGGTCACCTTCCCGCAGGGCGTCGATGGCCAGCTGAAGGCGCCCTTCGGAGTTGGTCAGGCCACCCAGAATACGCTCGGTGCGGGCGAGGGACAGGTGGCTGGGAATCAGGTCCATGCCGTGGACCCGCAGCGGCTCGGGCAGCGGCGCGTAGTCCATCAGGGCCCCCTGGACGGTCTGCGCCGGTTCCGCGTCATAGACGCCCAGCCAGGTCGTCAGGTTGGCCTGCGGGTCAAGGTCAATCAGCAGCACCCGTTTGCCCCGGCGGGCCAGCTCGGCTCCCAGGTCGCGTGTGGTGGACGTTTTGCCTGCCCCCCCTGCGTGGATAAACATCAGAATCACTCTGGTCTGGCCGGTCATGGGTTCATTATGCCTGGAGCGAGGGGGGAGCGCCGGAGCCGGCCATGGATACCGGTATCCATAGCGTATAGACCTCCTCAGGAGTGGGGCAGGAACCGGTGCCCGTACAACGCCATGAAGCCGAAGCTGGAGCATGTCAGGGTGTAGTGAGCGCACCGATGGATACCGGTATCCATGAAGCTCATTTCAGCAGCCGGTCTCGGTCACCAAGCGCATTCCCCACACCCGGTCTATACGAAGCGTTGAGCCCACTACATTCCGGGACAGATCTTCGGCCTGGGCGGCTGCGCCGGCTGTCTGTGCGCCGGCCGCACTGGCACCGACACGCGCCCGAGACAGCCGGCAGTGGAGCTGCTGTTCAGCACCTGACCCACCTGCCGCAGCGCCCGATTACGCTTCAGAAACTGTGGCAGGCAGCGCTGAGCGTACACGCTGACACGGAGAGACCGGACCCGAGGTGGAAGGTCTGGATACCGGTATCCATACGGCCTGCGACGACGGAGGAAATGTCTTTTCCAGCGAACGAAGCGGGTGCGCAGCATGGGGGCAGGCAGGGGAGAGGAACCCACCTACCAGCGCTACGCACCGAACCTCCAACCGGTCATACACGCCCTTATAGGCCAGCAGCCCGATATTCACCCTCTTCCCCGTGAGCACCCGACCTCTCCCAGCACCCCAGAGAGAATTTGTTAAGGTGCATGAGAAGCTGCTCATAAGCAGTGGACTATTTCAACGTCAGGCGCAGTTCCCTCTCAAGCTGACCGGCAGCCTGGAAGAAACTGCGCCGCGAGTATTACAGAGTGGAGAAGTGTTTTGGTTTTATGGATTTCTCTGGCGATCATCGCCGCGTTCGTACTGTGGGGGCTGACTGGTCCAGAATCGCTCAATAGCGTCTCCAGCAGTGCACTCGCCTTCGCTACCGCCGATTTCGGCTGGTTCTATATGCTCTCGGCCCTGGTTTTTCTTGTGTTCTGCCTGTACCTGGCCTTTTCCAAGTACGGCCGCATTCCACTGGGCCGTGACGACGAGGACCCGGAATTCTCGACCGCCTCATGGTTTTCCATGCTGTTCAGCGCCGGCATGGGTATCGGGCTGGTGTTCTACGGAGTGGCCGAGCCGATGAGTCACTTCGCACGCCCACCCGCCGGCATTGAGGGCGGCACCAACGAAGCCGCCCGCGCCGCTTTTCAGTACACCTTCTTTCATTGGGGTCTGCACCCCTGGGCCATCTATTCGGTGGTGGCGCTGGCGATCGCTTATTTCGGCTTTCGCAAGAACGACAAAACACTGGTGTCCAGCACCTTCCGGCCGCTGATAGGCAAGTGGGTGGACCGCTGGCCGGGCAAAGCCATCGACATTTTTTCCATTCTCGCCACCATCTTCGGTGTGGCGACCACACTGGGTTTCGGCGCAGCGCAGATCGCCTCGGGCGGGAACTTCCTGTTGGGGCTGGAAAACACCCAGACCTTGCAACTGGGCATCATCGCCGCCGTCACGGTACTGTTCATGATCAGCGCCGCGACCGGGCTGGGCAAGGGCATTCAGATTCTGTCCAACCTGAACATCGGGCTGGCTGGTCTGCTGTTCCTGGCGGTGGCTGTCATCGGACCCACGGTCTTTCTGCTGGACGTGTTCACCACTTCGCTGGGCGCCTACCTGCAAAACCTGATCGGCATGTCCACCAGCCTTTCGCCGTTCAGTGGCGACAGCTGGGTGCGGGACTGGTCAGTATTCTACTGGGCGTGGTGGATTGCCTGGGCACCGTTCGTGGGGCTGTTTATCGCCCGGATTTCGCGTGGCCGCACCATCCGCGAGTTCCTGACCGGCGTGCTGATCGTGCCCAGCCTGGTGTGCTTCCTGTGGTTTTCGGTGTTTGGCGGCACAGCCATCTTTCAGGATATGCAGGGCCTCGGCAGCATTGCTCAGGCCACGGCGGCCGATACGTCCACGGCCATGTTCGCCCTGCTGGAGACCCTGCCCTGGGGCGGCGTGCTGGCCGTAATCGCCACGCTGCTGGTCACCTCATTTTTTATCACCAGTGCCGACTCGGCCACCTTCGTACTGGGCATGCTGTCCACCGACGGCAACCAGAACCCGCCGATGGGCATCAAGCTGGCCTGGGGGACCGCGCAGTCGCTGATTGCCGTAGCCCTGCTGGTCAGCGGCGGTCTGAGCGGGCTGCAAAGTGCCACCATTACCGCCGCGCTGCCCTTTACCGTCATCATGCTCGCCATGTGCGTGTCGCTGCTGCGGGCCCTGGCAAATGACCCGCTGGTCAGGCGCACCTCCCGCGCCCAACCCTTCCTGGAGCAGCCCCTCCCGGAGCCCGCGCCCGTGGCGGGAACGTCGCTGGCCCCGGAAGGCCGGTCCACTTCCAAGGCGGATTGAGGCCAGAGCACTGAACTCAACCGTCTGACGGGGCAGCAAGCGGCTGTCGGGGCCTGGACCTTCCGGTGAGAGATGTCCAGGCCCCGACAGCCGTGGCCCCCAGCCGGCACCAGCAGGACATTCGCCATTGTGGATAAATTTGTCCACTTTAAAATGGCCTCCATGAATGCGGAACAGATTCGGCTCGTCAAGGCCACCGTGCCCGCCCTGCGCGCTCACGGTGAGGACATCACCCGGCACTTTTACGCCGATATGTTCCGTGCCCATCCGGAGCTGCTGAACATCTTCAACCCGGCCAACCAGGCAACTGGCCGCCAGGCCCGCTCCCTGGCCGCCTCGGTTCTGGCCTACGCTGAGCACATCGACGCGGCAGGGCAGCTGGGCGGCATGGTGGAGCGCATCGCCCACAAGCATGTCAGCCTGGAAGTGCTGCCCGAGCATTACCCCATCGTGGGCGAACATTTGCTGGGCGCCATCGCTGCGGTACTGGGCGACGCCGCCACCCCAGAAATTCTGGACGCCTGGGCCGCCGCTTACGGCCAACTGGCCGAGCTGATGATCCGCGTAGAGGGTGACATGTATGCCCAGGGCGCAGCGCAGCCCGGCGGATGGCGCGGGTTCAAGCCGTTCCGGGTGGCCGAGAAAAAAGCCGAGAGCAGTGAAATCACCTCCTTCGTGCTGGAGCCGGCCGACGGCCAGCCGCTGCCGCCCTACCGCGCCGGGCAGTACCTGGCCCTGCGGGTCAAGGTGCCGGGCAGCGAACACTTCCAGATTCGCCAGTACAGCCTCTCGGCCCCGTGGGACGGCCACCGCTACCGCATCTCGGTCAAGCGTGAGCCGGGCGGGCTGGTGTCGGGCCACCTGCATGACGGGGTGCAGCAGGGCGACGAACTGGCCGTACACCTGCCGGCCGGCGACTTCGTGCTGCAAGACTCGCCGCGCCCGCTGGTGATGCTCAGCGGCGGGGTGGGCATCACGCCGCTGCTGGCGATGCTGCGGGAACTGCTGGCGCAGGACTCCACACGCCCGGTCACATTCGTCCATGCGGTACGCGGCCGCGAGGTCCACGCTTTCCATGACGAAATCGCGCAGCTGATCGCCGGCAACCCGCAGGTGAAGCGGGCCACCTTTTACGAGATGGTTGCGGACGGAGACCAGCAGGGGGTGCATTTCGACCGGGAAGGCCGGCTTTCCCTGGACGCGCTGCAGCCGTCGCTGCCGGCGGGCGCGCAGGAGGCGGACTACTATTTCTGCGGCCCGGCTGGCTTTGCCTGCGCGGTAGAGCAGCTGCTGGACGAACTGGGCGTGCCGGCGGCCCAGCGCTTTACCGAAACCTTCGGGCCCAGCCAGAGCTTCGCGGGCGTCATTCCCGCCTGAGCGTGCAGCTGAACCGGGGAGCGTGCCTCAGGGCAAGTGCGCTCCCAGTTCAGCGCCCCGCGCTTTGGGCATAAAACCGCTGCCTGGCCTGGCTGCACCCGAACCGCAGCCGGGCTGGCCTCCAAACGGGTCGGAGCCGTGCTTCCCGCGCTGCGGCGGTCGCCAGCCGCGCACCAGTGCACCGGCACGCCAGCGTCTGAGCAAGCAGCTACGCGGCCTGGAGCGGAAAGATACCTCGCACCCGGCAAGCAGCGTTGCTATCGTGGGCACGAGGAGACCTGATGATGAATGTCGAAACGCTGGCGGTTCAGGCGGGGGCCGGATGAATGCCGGGAATGGCCAGGGCGGTTCGACCGGCCCCCCGCCTTACCCATCCCTGCTGACTGCCCAGGAACTTGCCGCACTGCTTGACCTGGCCCCAGCCACCGCACTCGCCGAGCTCGAGCGGCGGCTGGCACTGGATGAGAAGACCCAGCAACCGGAAGAGCTTATTCACCTGCTGGCCCTGTGCGGCGCAGCGCGGCTGTATACCGGCGATTACCTGCACGCCCTGCACGATACGGAGCGCGCCGCCGAACTGGCCCGGACACGGCACCTTCCGGCGGTCGAGGCCCGCGCCACCATCTGGAGCGGCGTCGCACAGATGCTTAGCGGACAGCTGGGGCTGGCGTTCCTGTCGTTTCAGCAGGCGCTGCTGCTGGTCCGCTCGCTTCAGGACACCGCGCTTCACGCCGAGGTGCTCGGGTATGTGGGCCGCCTGCACACCCTGCTGCGTGAAGAGGATACGGCCGAGCAGTTTATCCAGCAGGCGCAGCAGGCAGCGGAGTCGTTGCCTCCCGAACATCCGTCGCGGCTGCAGGTGAGCATCAACCTCGCCCACCACTATCTCGCGCGGCATGCTCCGGACCAGGCGCGCGAGGAACTGCTGAGCAGCCTGCCCCTGGCCCGCCGGAGTGGGGTGGCCCGCGCCGAGGCGCTGCTGCTGCTGCTGCTCGGCCAAGCGTGGCTGCAACTCGGGCAGTCGGAACGGGCACAGGCGTGTGTGGTAGAGGGCCTGACGCTGTCCGGCGCCCTGACCCTGCGCGGGCAACACGCCGCCGGGCTTTTTCTGCTCGGCAAACTTCATGCCCAGCGGGCACAGTGGGCTGAGACCGAAGAACTGCTGCAAGAGGCGCTGACGCTCTCGCTCTCACTGCCTTCGCCGGAATTTCAGGCCGAAGTCTACCAGGCGCTGGTGGAGGCGCTGCGGGCACAGGGCCGGTTCGAAGAAGCGCTGGCCTACTTCGAGCGCTTCTACGCGGTGGACGCTGCACTGGTCATGACGGTCAGCGACCACCGGGCGCAGGTGGCCGCCGTACAGCTTCAGGTCGAGCGTCTGCGCTACCAGGCCGACGAAGAGCGCAAGCGGCGCAAGGAACTCGACCGTCTCAATGCGGAGCTGCGCGAGTCACAGGAAAAACTGAGCGTCCACGCCGCCCACGACGACCTGACGCCGCTGCTCAACCGGCGCGGAATCTCGCACCTGATTGACCGCGAGTTGCAGCGCCAGCAAGCGGGCGCCCTGCTGCTGCTTGACCTCGACCACTTCAAGCAAGTCAATGACGTGCTTGGACACGACGTGGGCGACGCCGTGCTGCAGGAGGTGGCGCGGCGTATCCAGGGCCAGTTGCCGCCGGGCGTGCACGCGGCCCGCATCGGCGGCGACGAGTTCGTACTGTTTTTCCCGGGCAGCTGCAGCCCCGAAACCGTGCACGACCGTGCCCGGGCCGTGCTGAGCAGCGTTGCGCAGCCGCTGTCGCTGGCAGGCCGGACCCTCAAGCTTGACGCTTCCGGGGGCCTGAGTTTCTGCCCGGCCGACGCCGGGGACCAGCTCACGCTCTACAAACATGCCGACCTCGCCCTCTACAGCGCCAAGGAGCAGCGCTCGGCCCTGCGCACCTACACCGCCGACCTCAGCGTCCGCGCCCGCGAGCGACTGGAAATCGAACAGGACCTGCGGCAGGCGTTGCAGGGCGGCGAATTCGAGCTCTACTACCAGCCGGTGATTGACGTGCGGCGCGGCGTGGTCTCCGGTGCCGAGGCGCTGCTGCGCTGGAACCACCCGCACCTCGGCTTGCTTGGCCCGCAGCGCTTCATTCCGGTGGCCGAACAGAGCGACCTGATCGTGGCGCTCGGTGACTGGGTCATCCGGCGGGCGGTGGAGGACCTCGCCCGGATTCGCGCCGCCTGCAAGGACTGCGTGGTAAGCGTCAACGTCTCGCCGCGGCAACTGCTCAAGCTCGACTTTACCGAGGAGCTCAGCCGCGCCCTGAGTCAGCACGGTCTGACGCCGGGCACCCTCACCCTCGAACTCACCGAAGAAACGGCACTGCTGCCCGCCGCCACCGGGGTGCTGGCCGAACTGCGCGAGCAGGGCTTTCGCCTGGCCCTCGACGACGTGGGCCGGGGACACTCCAACTGGGTGCGGCTGGCCGTCTTGCCCGCGCAGCTGCTCAAGATTGACCAGGAAATCATGCGTCACCTTACCCACCGCGCTGAGCAGAGCAGCGCCCTCGACGCGGTGGTGCGTGCCCTGGTCACGTTTGCCCACAACGGCCAGATGCAGGTCGTGGCCGAAGGGGTCGAAACCCGCGAGCAACTGCGGCTGCTGCGCGACCTCAACTGTGACTTTTTTCAGGGCTTCCTGGCCGCCGAACCGCTGCCGCTGCCTGCCTTCTTGACCTACCTGCTGGCCGAGCACTGGACGGTGCCGAAAGGGCCGTAGAAGGCTGGGGGTAGAGGCCGGAGCAGCGGTGGCCGGGGCAGCGGTGCAAGCAGGCAAATGCTTCAGGGCGAATGGGCAGCCCCCCCGCCAAGGCCCCCTGGCGCCACCGGCAGCACATGAACAGTTTTGCAGGCTACGCGGAGCTAGAGTAGGGACCTGGGACCACGCCTGGTCCCCCCGAGGAGAGCCATGTTTTCCCAGACTGCCGAATACGCCCTGCGCGCCGCCGTCACCCTGGCCGAAGCCGGGGAAAGCCTCAGTACCGCTCAGCTGGCCGGGCGGACCCAGGTGCCTGCACAGTACCTGTCCAAGGTGTTGCAGCAGCTGCACCGAGCCGGGCTGCTGCAGGCGCTGCGCGGCAAATACGGGGGCTACCGCCTTGCCCGCCCCCCACAGGACATTACGATTCTGGACGTGGTCAACGCCGTGGACCCTTTGCAGCGCATTCGCCACTGTCCGCTGGGGCGTCCGGCCCATGCCCACGCCCTGTGCCCGCTGCACCGCCAGATGGACCAGGCTCTGGCGCAGATTGAGCAGACCCTGGGAGCACAGACCCTGGCCGCCATGCTGGAACTGGGCCAGCCAGGGCCGGAGCTGCTGCACCTGGGACAACCTGTGGCGGACGGCTAACAGCCCGCGAAAGAGCCAGCCGGCTCCCGCCCAGGACATCCCCAGCACGTGACAACCCCGGCCCATGACACCGGGTGCCGGCCCCTCTGACCCTGGCCTGACCGGCTGCGCCTAAGGTGCCCGCATGCCCAGGCACACTACAGACGGACAGCTGTCCCGCCGCGCTTTCTTGCAGGCAGCGGCCATCATCACAGGGGCCGGACTGGTCAGCCTGAGCGGCTGCGCCCCGGCCCTGCAACTGCGCTACCCGGCCAACCCTTTTCAGCTGGGCGTGGCCAGCGGCGACCCACAGGCCGATAGCGTGGTGCTGTGGACCCGGCTCTCGCTGGACCCCCTAGGCCCGACCGGCGCTGGGCTGCCGGCCCAGGCGATTGACGTGACCTGGGAACTGGCCCACGACGAGGGCTTCCGGCAGGTGGTGAAGCAGGGCCGCTCCCCAGCCACGCCGGAGCGCGACTACGCCGTACACGCCGAAGTGTATGGTCTGGAGCCGCAGCGAACCTACTTTTACCGCTTCCACTCGGGCAACGCGACCAGTCCGGTGGGCCGCACCCGCACGCTGCCCCGGGCCCAGGACGACGTGAACGCCCTGACCCTGGCCTTCGTCTCATGCTCGGATTACCAGAACGGATATTTCAACGCCTACCGCCACCTGGCCGAGGACGACCCCGACCTGGTCCTGCACCTGGGCGACTACATCTACGAGTACGGCCCGAACGAAAAAGGCGTGCGGCAGCACAACGGCCCGGAAATCGTGACGCTGGAGGACTACCGCCGCCGCTACGCGCTGTACCACGCCGACCCGGACCTGCAGGCCGCGCACGCCGCTGCCCCCTGGCTGGTGGTCTGGGACGACCACGAGGTGGAGAACAACTACGCGGGAGCCATCATGGAAGCCCGCGAAGAAGGGGAGGCCCCGGTCACGCCCGAGCAGTTTCTGGCCCGGCGCGCCGCCGCCTATCAGGCCTACTACGAGAACCTGCCGCTGCGGCGCTCCAGCATGCCGCGTGGAGCGGACATGCAGCTGTACCGCCGCTTCACCTACGGACAGCTGGCCAGCTTCTCCATGCTAGATACCCGGCAGTACCGCAGCGACCAGCCGTGCGGCGACGGGTTCAAGGCTCCCTGCGCCGCCATCATGGACCCGAACGCCACCCTCACCGGCCCTGAACAGGAGCGCTGGTTGCTGGAGGGCCTGCAGCAGTCTCAGGCCCGCTGGAACGCCATCGGCCAGCAGGTGATGATGGCCCGCTACGACTGGCCCTTCGGTCCCGGCGAGGTGCTGAATATGGACCAGTGGGACGGCTACCACGCAGCCCGCCAGCGCCTGCTGGGCTTTATGGCGCAGGGACAGGTGAGCAACCCGGTGGTCCTGACCGGCGACATCCACTCGGCCTGGGTCCACGACCTGAAGGCCGACTTCCTGAAGCCCGAATCGGCCACGGTGGGCACCGAACTGGTGACCACGTCCATCAGCGCCGATTTCCCTGCACAGTTCGTGGCCCCGACGGCGGGCGGCCTCAAGGACAATCCCCACACGCGCTATTTCAACGGAGCGCAGCGTGGCTACGCCCGCGCCCACATTACCCGCGACACCTGGCAGACCGATTTCCGGGTGGTGGACACCATCGCCAGCCGGAAGTCGGCCGTACGGACCGACGCCAGCTGGGTGATTGAGCACGGCCGGCCAGGGGCGCAGCGGGCCTGAATCTTAGTCCTGTGCAGCAAGAGGAACCGGCAGGCTATGCAGCTGCTCCCAAGACCGGCCACCGGGGAGACAGTTCCTGCCTTCCTCGGGGGGTTCAGCAGAGAACGCCCGTGCCTACTCGCACGGCTGGTTTCTTACCGCAGAGAGAGGGGAATGGAAGCTGCAGCCTGACCGAGAGCCGGACTACGCGCGGAAGGGCCGAAAGGAGCCACGCCCCCTCCAGCAGCTTCACGCCATAGCCTCACTCCGTCTCAACCCGTCGCTGTATCCCGGACCACTTTGCCGCCCACTTCCAGCCGGCCAATGACGCTGGCCGGCGCCTGAAACTCGTAGCTTTCCACTTCCGGACTCTCGGCCTGGACCTCGCCCCCGACGATGAACGCCTCGCCCCGTGTGCCTTCCTTGAGGCTCAGCGCGTTGGCCTTGAGCTTGGTCACTTTGCCGCGCACCAGGCTTTCGCCCTCGCCGCCTTTGGTGCGGATGTCGCCCGACACGCGGATGCTGCCAAACGGCTTGGAGAGTTGCACCCCAATCGCGCCGTCGCCGTAAGTGGTGATGCTCTCGAACTCGGCCCGTTTCAGTGAGCCGTCGTACAGGTTGAAGCCGCGTGCGCCGAGGCCGTGCGTTTCGATGGGGGCCTGTACTTGCAGCGTCCCAATGTCCCCGAAGTTCACGAAGCCGATGCCGCTCGGCCCGCGTGAGGTTATCGCCGCCTGCGCCACCCAGCTTTCCACCTGGCCCCAGTTGTCGAGCACCATGTCGTTGGGGCCGTAGGTCGAAACTGCGCCCTCGTTGACGACTTCCTGCGCGTGTACGCCCGAACCGACGAACACGCCGCCGGTAATCAGGTTGGAGATGCCCTGCGGAATCTGCCCCTGTGAGTGGATTTCACCCGTGGTCAAGCGCACGAGTTCGATGCTGCCGCCTTCCGCCGTCGGTGCGGGCGCTTCGGCGGGATTGGCATCCGTGGGAATATACCAGCCGCCAAATACGAACACGCCGCTCCCCTTCAGCGGGCTGTCCTTGCTACCGCCGCTGATGTTTTCGGCGCTCAGCGTCCATTTGCTGTCCTTGTTCTTGGACGAGTTGTAGACGCTAAAGCCGCCCAGCAGCACTTCCACGCCGAAACCGGCGGGACGGTGCGCGGCCATGTGCGCGTCGGCTTTTTCGACGTGAATGTTCTTCAGCTTGAGGTCGCCGCTGATAGCCTGCGTGCCTTCCAGATGAAAGCGGCCCACCGTGCGCACGTCGCTGATTTCGATGGTGCCGAGGGCCTTTTCCTCGTCGAGCAGGCCCAGTGCGACTTGCGTTTCGTCGGCCACGATACGGAGATTAGAGACGCGGTGGTTAGCGTTCAGCATCAGCCCCGGTTGGCCTTCTTTGAAGTGCAGCTCCGCGCCTTCAGCGCCCGTCAGCGTCGTGCCTTTGGGCAGTTTGACGCTGGAGAGGCCGGTGATTCGGCCCTGAATTTCGATAGGGCTGGCCCCGTCCTTGATGGCTTGTTCTAGGCTCTTGGCGTCCGTCACGACGGTCATGCTTTCCCTCCTTGCGCGGAAAGTACGTTTAAAATCTCGTCCACTGTGCCGAGTTCCGCAAACCCCGGCAGCGTGAGGCGCAGGCTATTCTGGCCGCGCTCGGCGTTGGGGTCGGTCACGGCGTCGGAAGCGACAGTCACGTGATACCCTGTGTCGAAGGCCGCGCGGACGGTGGATTCCACGCCCATGCCAGTGGCGAGGCCATTCACCACGACGCCCTTCACGCCCCGCTCCTGCAAAAAGGCGCGGACTTCCGGCACGACGAGGGCGCTCGTCCCGAACTTGTCGGCCACCAGGTCGCCCTCCTTTACGGGCAGGCTGGGGTGCAATTCCGAGAAGTCGCCCGGCACCTTTTCAGGCGGGAGCGGTAGGCCGGTACGCAGGCGGGGCAACCCCACCGCCCGCACCCAGACCACCGGCAGCCCCGCCGCGTGGAAGGCGTCGGCCAGGCGCACGGTGCCGCCCACCACGCGCTCGGCTTCGGCCTGGACTGACATGCCAAGGGTGCCTTTTTGCACGTCTACGGCGATGAGGGCAGTCTTCGGTTCTAATTTGGTGACTGGCATATCAGAGTCCAAAGATGCCGCGCTGCTGCGGGTGAACGAGGTCGGTGTATTCGGGGTGCTTGCCGATATAGGCCGCGATGAAGCGGCACATCGGCACCACCAGCTTGCCCTGCGCGCGGATATTGTCCAGCGCGTACTTGGCGAGCTGGCTGCCTAAGCCCTCGCCTTCGTGCCCCTCGTCCACTTCGGTGTGCGGCAGCATCACAGCCCCGTCCCCGACGTTTTTGAATTCGGCAAAACCTACGACCTTACCGCCTTGACTGAGTTCGTAGCGTCCGGTGCTGTCGTTGCGTTTTACTTCTGCCATTTACTTTCCTCCCTGGTACAGCCGCTCGGCATTGCGCCACAGGATGTCGTCCGTGACGTCAGCGGCCAGTTTGGTGTCTTTGATGTAGGTCACGGCGCGGGTGTACTTGTCGCCTTGGAAGTACGGAAAATCGCTGCCCAACACGATATTCACGGGGCCAAAGGTCTCAATCATCGCCCGCAGCGCTGGCGCATGGAAGTTGGCGGTATCGAACCAAAAAGCCCGCAGGCTCTCCCAGGGACTGCGCGGAAAGGCGTCCCAGTCGGTGTAGTTGTCCTCGATGCGCTGCATACACGTCCCCAGAAAGCCGCCGAGGTGCGCGATATGAAAGGTGATGCGCGGGAACTGGTGGGGGATATCGGCCTTCAGCAGTTGCAGGGTAGCCACGGTGTCCTCAATCGGTGCGCCCACTACCCATTCCAGCCCCGAGTCGTTCACCATCGGGCTGTTCGCGCCGCAGCCGGTCGGGTGGATGTAGAGCACGGTGCCGAGGTCGTTCAGTGCCTCATAAAAGGGGAGCAGCTTGTCGTCAGCCACCGAGTCGGTGCCGCGTGTCAGCGTGTTGATGGCGATGCCCTGAAAGCCCAGTTCAGTGATGCAGCGCCGCGCTTCGGCAATCGCTTCTTCGACGTGGGGCAGCGGCACCGTGCCATACGCGGCAAAGCGGCCCGGATAATCCTTGATGACCTGCGCGTAGGTGTCGTTCAGCATACGGGCGAGGGTGAGGGCTTCCTCCGCGTTGCCGTACTGCGGGGTCTGCGGGGTGACGGAGAGGATTTGCTTCTGCACACCGGCGTCGTCCATCATCTTGAGGCGCCTTTGCATGTCCTCGGGGCGGTCGCTCGCGCCAAGGCCTTTTGCCACATCTACCCCTTGCGCTCCCAGTTTTTCCAGACCTTCTAGGTAAGCGTCGGGCCAGAGGTGCGCGTGGGTGTCGGTGTATTTGGATTCGCTCATTGGGTCACCATCCATTGGTTTTCTTCGCGCCGCCCGCTTTCAGGGGTGAAGGTCGGGTCGCTCATCCCTGCTGGCCCTGGTGCAGCGTGGCCCAGTCCGCCGCCGCCTTCATAAAACCAGTCAGGAATTTCAGTGTGTCGGCGTCGGTCAGGCGGCCATCTTCCACCTTTTTATCCACGAAGGGCACGGCGATTTCGGGTTGGGTCATCACCAGGTTACCGGTCTGCACGCAGGAGAGCCGCAGCGCCGCCTGCATGCGCGTGGTGCCGAAGCCGCCCGTGCTCGCGCCCATGATGGCGGTGGGTTTGCCGCTCAGCACGCTCTTGTCGCGTGACACCCAGTCCAGCGCATTTTTCAGGCCGCCGGGAATGTCGCGGTTGTACTCCGGCGAAACGATAAGCAGCAGGTCGGCGGCTTTGATGGCCTCGCGCAGCGCCAGCACGCTTTCGGGCGTGCCTTCCGCTTCCAAGTCGCCGTCGTACAGCGGAATCTCGCGCAGGCGGTCAAAGAATTGGATGTCCAGCGAGTCGGGCGCGACCTCAGTGGCCGCATTCAGCAGCATCCGGTTATAGGAGCCTTGGCGCAGGCTGCCCAGCAGGGCGCAGACGCGCAGCGGTTTTGAGGTGGAGTCGGTCATCTTGGGTTCCTTTTGAGAGAAGTCGGAAAAGAAAAGCCTGCCCTTAGTCCGCACTCACGCGGAAAAAAGGCAGGCCCACCAGCACGGCGACGATTCCGGTCAGCCAGAACATGGCACTTGGTGAGGTGGCCGCCGCTATCGGCTGACTGGCAAGCGGCGAGAGAAATTGCCCCAGAAACACGCTGCTGCTCAGCATCCCGATGGCGCGGCCCCGTACGGCGGGCGGGGCGAGGCGGGTCAGCCAGGCGGTGAAGTTGGGATAGTTCAGGCCCAGGCCCAGCAGGAACACGCCCGCCACCACGCCCGCGTAGCCGCCCGCCAGGCCAATCAGCACCAGCCCCGCGCCGATGGCGAGCATGGCAGAGGCGGACAATTGCGGCGCGGCAAAACGCTGCCCCAGCCGCACGAACAGCAGGCCTGCCACCACGCCCGCCACGTTGGTCAGCGCCACGATGCCGCCGCTGACGCTGCTGCTCGCGCCGAAGCGCCCCGTCAGGTAAAACGGCACCTGCGTGGGCACCTGATAGAACAGCAGAAACGTCAGAAATCCGGCGGCGTAGATAGGCCACAGCTTGCCCCAGGGAAGGGCGGCAGGGGTCGCCTCCGCCTGAAGGCGCGGCGTGGCCTGCGGGCGCACATTCGGAATCTGCGTCCACACCAGCGGCAACAGCAGCAGGGGCAGCAGGTAAATCAGGAAGGGCGCGTGCCAGTTTTGCTGCGCCAGCAGGCCGCCCGCCACCAGAAACAGCGCGCCGCCCACGTTGGTAAAGACGCCCTGCATTCCCAGAATCCGCCCCCGCGCCGGGCCATCGAACAGGTCGGCCATCAGCGCGGTATTCGCCGTCAAAATCCCCGCCACGCCCACGCCCAGCAGCGCCCGCGAGAGCAGCAGCAGCCAGATGTTTTCAATCACGGCACCCGCCGCGCCTGCCAGCACGTACAGCGCCATGCCCAGAACCAGCAGCGGCTTGCGGCCCCAGCGGTCGCTCAGGCTGCCCATCAGCGGCGAGGCCAGCGCAATCATCAGCGCGGGCAGGGTCAGCACCAGCCGCACCAGCAACTCGGCCTGCGGCACGTTGCGGAAATGCGCCCCCATCTCCGGCAGCGACGGCGCGATGGTCGCCCCCGCCATGATGGTGAGGGTGGCGGTCAGCAGCAGCGCCAGCGAGGTGAGGCGGGAGACCGGAGGGGTTGGGGCAGCCGACATTTAGGCTTGACCTGCCAACATGGCGTCCAACTTGGCCTGACTCGCCCGCCGCCGCTCGATTTCCTCACGCACCAGGGGCGCGACTTTGGTGCCCAGCAGTTCGATGGAGTGCAGCATCTGGTCGTGCGACAGCATCCCCACCGACATCAGCAGGAAGCGGTCATGCCCGAAGTGGTCGTACTGGTACAGGATTTTCTCCGCCACCTGCTCCGGGTCACCCACGAACAGCGAGCCGCGCAGCGAGAGGTCGGCCTCGTAGTTTTGCCGCGTCAGCGCGGGCCAGCCCCGCTCGCGCCCGATGCGGTTCATGCGGCTTTCCTGCGCGGGCCAGTAGGCCTCTGCCGCCGCTTGCGAGGTGTCGGCCAGAAAGCCGTGCGAGTTGATGCTCAGGCGCGTTTTGTCCAGTTTACCCGCGTCCTTCGCGGCGCGGCGGTAGAGGTCGGAAAACGCGGTGAAGCGCTCCGGCATCCCTCCGATAATCGCCAGCGCCATCGGCAGGCCCAGTTCGCCCGCCCGCACCGCCGAAGCTGGCGTGCCGCCGACGCCCAGCCAGACGGGAAGTTCGTCGTCGGGATTCTCTTTTTCGACGGGGCGCGGATACACGCCCTGGCCCGTCAGCGCGGGACGGTACTTGCCGCGCCAGTGGATTTCGGTCTGCTCGCGCAGTTTCAGCAGCAAGTCGAGCTTTTCGGCAAACAGTTCGTCGTAGTCGAACGGCGTCTGGCCCAGAAACAGCGGAAACGATTCGGCAAACGAAGCCCGCCCCGCCATGATTTCAGCGCGTCCGTTGCTCAACAAGTCGAGCGTGGCGAACTGCTGAAAAATCCGCACGGGGTCGTCCGTGCCGAGGATGCTGACCGAACTGCTGAGCTTGATGTTCTGCGTGATAGGCGCCATCGCCGCCAGCACAGTGGCCGGGTTCGACGCCAGATAGTCGGGCCGGTGGTGCTCACCCACCGCGAACATATCGAGGCCGACTTGGTCAGCGAGCTGTGCCTCTTCCAGCAGGTTTTTCATGCGCTGCTGCGGGCTGACCGCGTTTCCGGCGGTGTCGTGGGTCTGGTAATCCACGAAGGAGTGCAGGCCGATTTCGAAGGGTTGATGATTGGTCATTTAGATTTGTCCTTTTCAAGTCTAAGAGTCGAAACGTCTAAGGGTCTAAGCTGGATTCTTCGACTCTTAGACCCTTAGACCGCTCCGCCAGGAGCCTTACTTCAGCGCCATGAACTCGTCATAGCTCAGATTCGCAATCAGGCGCGGCGTGCCTGTGCCGTCGGGCTTGAAAATCAGCGTCTGGCCCGCGTCGGGGTAGTAGCCGTAGGCCTTGTCGAACTTGCCCTGGTGGGTGAACAGAATGGTGTTCTTGCCAGCGGGCGGCGGGGTCACGGTGCGGTTACGCAGGCCTTGCAAAGAGCTTTCCAGCAATTGCTGGTCCTGGAAGAAGGGCGCGAGCGAGCCGGTCAGGTCACGGTTCATGGTCACAGGTTCACCAAACGCTGCCAGCGCGTGCTGGTACACAAAGTAGTATTCGCTGGACCATACGCGGTCAACAGGAATCTTCAATTTGCTGTACTGCTCGCCCAAGGCCGCCATCATTGCGGTGCTCTGGTCGGAAATGCGCTGGCCGTCGTCAATCGCGCCGTCAATGGCCGGAGCAGGGTTCTGCGGGTAGGTCGCGCCGGTGTAGCGGAAGACAATCACATGCCCGCCCTGTTGGAGTTGCTGTACCAAGTCGGCAGGTGTCGCCGGGTTCACGTCGCCTAAGCTCTGGCTGGTGGCGGTGACTGGCTTGGGAGCCGGGGAACTCTGAGACGCGCTGGACATTGTGCCCGGGTTGTTTTGCGCCCCGACCTGGCAGGCGGTGAGAGCGAGTGCGGTGGCGGTGAGGGTCAGAGCTTTGCGCATGTTGTTTGGCATCCGTTGTCCTCCTTGAAACGCATTATTGAAATATCGGTTACATTTCGCTTAGCCAGTTTTGAGCGGTCTTGACGTCCTCTTGGGTCAGCTCGTGGCCGACTGGCAGCCTCGTTTCCTGTACGATTGCGCCCAGCTTTTGCAGCAGCGGCGCAATGCCCACGCCGTAAGGCGCAAAGGGGTCACGCTCGCCGCCTAGCAGTAGCACTCGCTTGCCGCTCAGGTCAGGGGCAGGCGGTTCTTCCAGTGCCAGCACGGGCCGTAGCAGCACCGCACCCGCTAGGGCGTCCGGCTGCCTCAGCAGGGTTGCCAGGGCAATGTTGGCCCCGTTGGAGTAGCCCACGGCGTACACCTGCGCCGCGTCGAGGTCATACAGTTCAGCAGCTTCGCGCACGAACTCGGCCAGGGCATCGGCCTCAGAAATCAGGTGCGGTTGGTCGTAGCGAGTCGGCGTGATGCGGCGGAAAAAACGGGGAGCGCCTTCTTCCAGTGAGCGGCCCCGTACGCTCAGCAGGTTGGCCTGCGGGTCAAGCTGGCGGCCCAGCGGCAGCAGGTCGTGCTCGTTGCCGCCCGTCCCGTGCAGCAGCAGGAGCGTGCGCCCGGAAGTGCCGCGTTCAAGGTGATGAATCCAGCCGAGGTCGGTCTGAGAGCTGGTAGGCGTCGTGGTCATGGTGGCTCCTTTCTGGGGGAGGTCAAAGGGTCTAAAGGTCTAAGTGTCTAAGGGGATTTACCTTTTGACCCTTAGACTTTTCGACTCTTAGACCTACTTCAATCGATCGGCTTGAGGCCCGCTGCAATCTGTGCCCGCTGGCCTTCCAAAAAGGGCGGCAGAATCAGGGTTTCACCCAGGGTCGCCATATCTTCGTCTACCCCGAAGCCGGGGCCGTCGGTCGCGAGTTCGAACAGCACGCCGTTCGGTTCGCGGAAGTACAGGGAGCGGAACCAGTAGCGGTCTACCTCTCCACTGGTGCGGAGGCCGAAGTGGTTAAAATGCTCTGTCCAGGCGTGGTATTCGTCCTCGGTCGGCACCCGGAAAGCCACGTGGTGGACTCCGCCTGCGCCGGGCATGGCCGGGGGAAGGTCAGGTCGCACGGCCACATGCAGTTCCTTGTCGGGGCCACCGCCTTCACCCATCTCGTACACATGCACCTGGTGCTCGCTGCTCTCGGGGTCGGCGTACTCGCGCACGGGGCGCATGTTCAGCACCTTTTGCAGAATCAGGTCAGTGTTGCGCAGGTTGGGCACCGTCATCACGATGGGGCCAAGGCCGCGCAGTTGGTGCTCGGCAGGCACGAGGCTGTTTTCCCAGGGGCTGGGGGTATCTCCTGCACCGCCGTCCGTCACCAGGCGCAGGCGCTGGCCTTCGGGGTCTTCAAAATCCAGGCTGGCGCGTCCGTCCAGTTCGCGGAGTTCGCCGTGCTGTACGCCCAGTTCCTGAAAGCGCTCCTGCCAGTAGCGGAGGCTGGCCTCGTCACGCACGCGAAAGCCGGTGCGGGTCACGGTGTGGTTGCCGCGCCGTTCACGGCCCACCGCCCAGTCGAAGAAAGTGATGTCGGTGCCCGGGTTGCCTTGGCCGTCGGCATAAAAGAGATGGTAAGCGCTCACGTCGTCCTGATTCACACTGCGCTTGACCAGGCGCAGGCCCAGGTCTTGCGTATAGAAGCGCTTGTTCTCACGGATTTGTGCCGAAACCGCGGTCAGGTGATGGATGCCGTTCAGTTGTAGCTGAGTCATCTGGATGCTCCTTGGAAGGGGAAAAGAGGGGAGAAGGTTGAACCCCCTTGCTTTGTTTTCCAAAGCATATAACTACTTATCTTGCAAAGCAACTAAATAGCCGAAAAGTAAACTTCTCCTCAATACCCAGAGTGTCTGGAAGGAGTCAGGGGGTGTTCAGAGGCCGCAATTTCGCCTCAATCTCGGCCCGCTGCGGCTCCAGAAAGGGCGGCAGGCTGAGGCGCTCGCCCAGCTGGTGCGGCGCTTCGTCGGTGGCGAAACCGGGGCCGTCGGTCGCCAGTTCAATGACGATGCCGGAGGGCGCGGTGATGTACACCGACTGAAACCAGTGCCGGTCCACTTCGCCGCTGTTGCGGTAGCCCAGTGCGCCCAGATGCCGCTGCCAGTTCAGCAACTCCGCCTCGTCCCGCACCCGCAGGGCGAGGTGATGCACGCCCCCCGCGCCGGGCATTCGCCGGGGCAGGTCGGGCTGCACCGCCACATGCAGCTCGGCGTGCGGGCCGCCCTCGCCCATCTCAAACACATGAACCGGAGTGCCCCCATCGTCGTACCCGCGCCCCTCGCGCAGGTTCAGGCCGCGTTCCAGAAATGCCTGAAAGGGTGGCAGGTCGCCCACCGTCACGCCACTGAAGCCCAGGCCCTGAAGTTGGAACTCGGCGGGCACGTCCGTCCCCTCCCAGACGACGCCGCGTGGCCCCTCGCCCGCATCGTCGAAGAGGGCCAGCCGGGTGCCGTCCACGTCCTCGAAGTCGAGCCGTTCGCGCCCGTCCACCGTGCGGCGTATCGCCTGCACGCCATGTTGCGTCAGCCGCTCCTGCCAGTACTCCAGCGCCCCCGACCCCGTCACCCGAAAAGTCGTCAGGCAGATGCTGTCGCGGCCCCGGTGCTCCCGCGCCGCACGCGGAAAGTCGAAGAAGGTCATGTCGCTGCCCGGACTGCCCGCACTGTCGGCGTAGAAGAGGTGGTACATGGTCGGCGCGTCCTGGTTCACCGACTTTTTGACCAGCCGCAGCCCCAGCACCTGCGTGTAAAAGGCGTGGTTGCGGGCGATGTCGCTGCTCAGGGCACTGACGTGGTGCAGGCCGGAAAAGTGCCGCTTCATGGTTGACCCCCGATTTTGGCCCAGATTTCTCCCAGGGCCTTTTGCTCATCTTCGTTCAGGTGACGCAGGAAATGCTCGCGCACGCCCCGCAGGTGGAAGACGTGCATTCGCCGCAGCCGCTGCTGTCCGGCGGGGGTCAGCGACACCTGAAAGCCGCGCCCGTCGGTTTCGCAGCGTATGCGCTGAATCAGGCCCTGCGCTTCCAGCTTGTCGGCCAGGCGCGTCAGCCCGCCCGAGCTGTAGCGGAGCTTGTGGGCCAGGTCGCTCATCCGCAGTTCGTCCTGTTCTTCCAGGGTCAGCAGCAGCTCGTATACGGGAAGGCCCACGCCGAATTCCTGCTGAAATTCGTGGTCAAGCTGCGTCCAGACCCGGCTGTGGGCTCCGAGAAATCCACGCCAGGCGGCAGCTTCGGTAGGGGAGAGACGAGACATAGGTGCAGTCTACTTTATTTGTTTGTACAGGCAAATATATCTTAAGCCATCTCTCTATTGACGGCTCAGCTTGCCCGGCTGGCCCCTGCACTCTTGCCGACTTGAGCAGCTGGCCGTGCTTCCCCGGCTTACCAGCTCTGTTTACCAGCCCTGCACCCAGGTTTGGAGCAGCCCGCCTGCCATGACCAGCCACGCGAAGACCACCAGCCCCAGCAGCAGTGGCCGGATGCCGGCCTGTAGAAGCGTGCGCAGCTGCGTGGTCAGACCCAGGGCAGCCATAGCGGCCGTCAGCAGGGCGGTGTCCAGCCAGATAAGGCCAGCAGTCACATTGGCCGGCAGGGGCAAGGCCGAGTTCAGCAGGGTGACCGCCACGAAGCCGAAGGCGAACCACGGCACACTGATGGGAGTACGCGCCTCACCTTCCGCCAGCGGCGTGCGGCGGCTCCACCAGGCGGCCAGCGCCAGCAGGAAGGGAGCCAGCAGCATCACGCGCAGCATCTTGGCCGTTACGGCGGCGTCGGCCACCTCGGGGGAAATGGCCTGCCCGGCAGCCACCACCTGCGCAACCTCATGCACGCTGGAGCCGATATAGATGCCGTAGGCGGCGCCGCCAAAGGGCCACAGGCCGGCAGCCGCCATCTGCGGATACAGAAAGATGCCTACCGTGCCGTACAGCACCACGGTGGCGACCGCTACCGTGACCTGTTCAGCGCGGGCACGCACCACCGGCTGCGTGGCCAGCACCGCCGCCGCCCCACAGATGCTGCTGCCTGCACCCATCAGGGCCGAGGTCTGTGCATCCAGCCGGAAGAGGCGGGTGCCCAGCAGGTAGGTCAGGAAAAAGGTGCTGCTCAGCATGAGCACGTCGGCCACCAGTCCAGCCCAACCGATCCCCAGCAGCTGGTGCAGGGTCAGGCGAAAGCCGTACAGCACGATGCCTGCGCGCAGCAGCGTGCCCTTGCTGAACGTCACCCCGGCCGCCCGCGTCCCCGAGGCGAGACGGGGCCACAGGTTGCCGGCCACCAGCCCCAGCACGATGGAGAGCGTTAAAGAGCTGAGGCCGAAATGCGCCAGCTGCGGCGCCCGGCCCAGCCACAGGCTGACCGCACTGATGGCCAAGCAGAGCAGCAGCCCCGGCCACAGGGCCGCCGGGGCAGGAGCAGGCGGAGCAGAGGAGACCGGAGTGGACGGGCCGGCGGGAGCAGCAGACATAGCCAGAGCCTACCCGCCCACGCGGCCCAGGCTCCCCGAATTTCCGACAATTGCGGGAACGACACTGAGACCCGCACGACACTGGGACCCCGCACAACACTGGACTTCTGAACGACATTGGCCCTACGAACGACACCGGCCCTATGAAAGACACTGGGACGGCAACGGGGCTGCTGAAGGCTCCGGGCCGTCTTGCCTTACCCGGCCCCTCCCCAGGTGTCCCCTTCCGGGCCGAACAGTGCCGGCTGCAGCGGCAGTTCTCCGGCCGGGCGCAGTCCACTGACCGTGATCCCGGCCAGCCGCACGCCCGGCCGGCCGGCCAGCAGCTGCGGGGTCAGCAGTCTGGCAGCGGCCCGCTCCAGGTCCGCGGCCTGCCAGACCGGCGCGGGCAGGGTCAGCTGCCGGGTGACGCTGCGCCGGTCGGAGAATTTCAGTTTCAAGACCACCGTGCGCCCGGCCAGTGCAGCCCGCTCCAGCCGCGCCTGCACCAGCCTGGCAAGCACCGGCAGACGCAGGCGCACAGCCGCCAGCGTCCGCAGGTCCTCGCCGTAGGTTTCCTCGCTGCCAACACTCTTGTGGGGGCGGTCCGGCAGCACCGGGCGGTCGTCCTGCCCGTGGGCAATTCGCCAGAAGTGCCCGCCCGCCTTGCCGAAGTGCGCCGTCAGCAAGTGCGGGTCGGCGGCGCGCAGGTCGGCGCCGCTGGCGATGCCCAGCGCCTGCAGCTTCCGCGCCGTGGCCGGGCCGATGCCGTGGAAGTCGCCTACCGGCAGCCCCAGCAGCAGGGCGTCAGCCTGGTCGGGCAGCAGCACGGTCAGACCGTCCGGCTTGTGCAGGCCACTGGCAAGCTTGGCCAGCAACTTGTTCACGCTGACCCCGGCGGTGGCACTCAGGCCAGTCCGTGCCTGCACTTCGGCACGGATGGCCCCGGCAATCAGGGTGGCACTGCGCGGGCCACGCTGCGGGTCGGTGACGTCCAGGTAGGCTTCGTCCAGCGCCAGCGGCTCGACCAGGGGCGTGTAAGACTGGAAAATTTCACGAATCTGCGCGCTGACCTCACGGTAGGCGCCGAAGCGTGGCGGCACCACCTGCAGCTGCGGGCAGCAGTTCAGGGCGCGGTACAGCGGCATGGCGCTACGCACGCCGTAGGACCGCGCCTCGTAGCTGGCGGTGAGCACCACGCTGCGCCGGCCACCCCAGGCCACCGCCAGCGGCCGGCCGCGCAGCTTGGGCTGGTCACGCTGCTCTACCGAGGCATAGAACGCGTCCATGTCGATGTGGATGATTTTGCGTGGGGCGGGGGTCATGGCTGCCCGGTACGCAGCGGAAGGAGGAAGCGGAGCAGGCCCGGCATCACGCTCAGCAGTTTAGGACACCGCTTGCCCGGCCAGGGCCCGCTATGGAACGTTTGGAATCTCAGAGGGCCTGCAGCAGCCTGGAAAGCGCCGCAGGGTAAGGTCAGCGTGAGGCGCTGCCCGCTAGGCTACCTGGATTCGTGATGTTGCCCTCTGCTCCTACCGAACAGCAGATCCGCCAGCGGTTCACCCTACTGGGTCTGCTGTCGGCGGCCATACATCTGGTGGGCTTCGGCAACACCTGGCTGCCGGACAGGGCCATGCAGCAGGCGGTGTGCGGGCTTGGGCTGACCATCTCGCTCACCGTGCTGTACCTGGTTCGGCGCTCCCCGATGAATCTGGGCTTGGTGCGGGCGCGGGCCCTGGCCCTGGCGGTGATCTGGCTGCTCGCCAGTGTGGTGCCACCTGGGCTGAGCCACACGGGCGGCGCCAGCACCGACCCGCACCTCCTGAGCCTGATGAACCTGGCCCTGCTGGGTTACGCACTGCTGCCAGGGCGGCTGGCCGGCTGGGTCAGCGCCGGGGCCTATCTGGTGTTTCTGGTGAGCATATTTTACTTTCACGGGGTACATCAGCTGCCGTATCTCTCTGCCGGTATCACGCTGCTGCTGCTGCATTATGTCGGCAGCCACAGCTACGAACTGCTGAATGTGCGCCAACGCGCCCAGCACCTGGCGCACCTGGCCGCCTACGATCATCTGACCGGCCTGCTGAACCGCTACGGCATGGAAGAAAAGCTGCGCGAGCTGTGGGACAGGGTGCAGTCGCATGGCAACGGGGACGACGCCACGCTGCTGCTGCTGGACATTGACCACTTCAAGGCCATCAACGACCAGCACGGCCACGACGTGGGAGACCGGGTGCTGCGCCGGGTGAGCCGGGCGCTCACCGAAGCCTGCCCCGAAGGCCAGGTCGGCCGCTGGGGCGGAGAAGAATTTCTGGTGGTGCTGCCCCCCATCTCCCCCAGCGAGGCCAAGTTGCTCCCCAGCCGGCTGACCGCCTGTCTGGCCGCCACTGGCCGGGCCATTCCTGGCGGGCAACCTGTCACGCTCAGTGGAGGAGGAGTTCAGTTCAGCGAGGCGGACAGCCTGCCGCAGCTGATTGCCCTGGCCGACCAGCGGCTCTACGCGGCCAAGCGCCTGGGCCGTGACCGGGTGGAGTGGAGTTCAGCGGCGAACCCGCAGACGCCGCTTCCGGAAACCGCGCTCTGAAGCGGCAAAGGTGCCCGTTCTCAGAAGTTGCGGCGGCCCTAGCCCAACGCCACATCCAGAATCATCATGCCCACGAAGCCGCCCAGAGCGGCCTGGGTTGCCAGGTCGGTATGGCCCGAGCGCTGAGATTCGGGAATCAGTTCCTCGATGACCACGAAAATCATGGCGCCGGCAGCGAAGCTCAGGGCATAGGGCAAGATAGGCAGGGCATTCACCACGAACAGTGCCCCCAGGTAACCGCCTAGCGGCTCCACCAGCGCCGAGGCCTGCCCGAACATGAACGCCCGCCAGCGCGACAGCCCAGCGGCATAGAGCGGCAGCGCCACCGCCAGTCCTTCGGGCAGGTTCTGAAAGCCGATGCCCAGCGCCAGGGCCACCGCGCTGCCCACACTGGCCCCCTCTACGCCCTCGCCAGCCCCGCCGAAGCTGACGCCCACCGCCATGCCCTCGGGCAGGTTATGGATGGTCATGGCGGCCAGCAGCAACGCCCCCTGCGACCAGCGCACCGGCACGCCCTCGGCCTGGTCACGGGCGAAGCCAGGGTGCAGGTGCGGCAGCACCTTGTCCAGCCCACCCACGAACGCGGCGCCCAGCAGCAGGCCTGCGGCCGCCGGAATCCAGGGCACCATGCCCTGGGTCTCGGCCATTTCCAGCGCCGGGCTCAGCAGCGACCAGAAGCTGGCCGCCAGCATCACCCCGGCGGCCAGGCCCTGCGCCGCGCTGAGCAGCCGGGGACTGACCGTGCGGGTAAACAGCACCAGCGAGGCGCCCAGCGCCGTGAGTGACCAGGTGAAGATGGTGGCCGCCAGGGCCTGCTGTGGGGGAGTCAGAGTCTCAAGCAGGGGCAGCAGGCTTTGCACCGTCCCATCCTGGCATATTCTGTTCGGCTGTCCCAATTCCGGACGGGCCGCGCCGTGGCATGGCTGCGGTCATGGCAGTCCCGCCCGATAAACGTTAGATTAAGATCTATGGCCTCTGCGGCTTCTCCTGCTCCACACCACCTCTGTACCAGCCTCAACCGGTTGACCGAATTTCAGCGGCCGGGCGACCTGCTGGCATTCGCGCTGGAAACCGTGTGCGCGGCGCTGCAATGCCAGGCTGGTGCAGCGTTTCTGGGTGAAGACAGCCAGCCGGCTGCCCATTGGGGAGAGGCCGACCCGAACGGCACGCTTGCCACGCACGCCCTCAAGGCCCGCGCCCACGCTACGGCGCAGGGGCAGCCCCGGCAGGAGGCAGGCTGGGCCGCGTTCCTACTGCCCGCGCTCCCATTGCTGGACGGTACACAGGCTCTGCCCCTAGGTGTCTTGGTCCTGCAGCGGCCGTGGGACAACGCAGCGGAAGATACGGCAGGGGAAGCAGCACAGCAGAGCTTTACCCTGCCGCCTGACCTCCAGGCATTCGTGAATATGGCAGCCCTGGCGCTGGACCGGCTGAACCAGCAAGCAGAGGCGGCGCAGTGGCAAAGGCAGGCCGGGCGGGCCCGGCAGCTGCTGAAGTTCAGTCCGGTCGCCATCGCGGCCGGGTCGCTCAGCGGGGAGCTGACCCAGGTGAACGACGCCTACTTGAACCTGCTGGGCTGCACGCGGGCCGAGTTCGAGGCAGGCCGGGTCGACTGGGCCGCCCTGACCCCGCCCGAATACCGGCAGGCCGACGCCGAAGCGTTTGCGCGGGCCTTCGAAGAGGGGCAATCCGGGTGGTACGAAAAGGAGATGCTCAGCGCCGGGGGCGAGCGCATTCCGCTGAAGGTTGCCCTCTTCCGGCACGACGACGACGAAACTCTGGTGGTGGGCTACCTGCGCGACCTGCGCGAGCAACGAGCGCTGGAGCAGGCTCAGGCCAGTATCACTGCCGAGCTGAATGCCCTGCTGCAGCAGCAGGGGCTGACGCTGGCGCAGCTGGCCGCACAATTGCAGCGCCAGAACGGCGAGCTGGAAGCCCGCACCCGCGTGCTCGAAGGCATGGCGCAGCTGGTGCAGGACCACAGTCTGGACACCGACCCCTACGACCTGATTCAACGCGCCCAGATGTTCGCACAGGAACTGCTGCCCCACGGCTACGCGGTCTACTACGAACCTGAAGGCGGGCTGTGGCGGCTGAAATCCCAAGTGGGATGTGTGGGCAACGACGCGCTGCAGCGGGTGCTGGATGGCGGTATCCCCTTCGAAGACACCCACAACCTGATTACGCCCTGGCGCAGCGGCCAGCCCTATTTCCAGGACGCTTATAACCATGCGGCCGACGGCCTGCAGACCGTGACCGGACAGCTCATGGCCACTGCCACTATTCCGGTGCTCACCCACGGGCAGCCCCGCGGCATCTTTGCCTTTGGGCTCAACGTGCCGCAGTCCTGGACCGAAACCGAAAAGGTGATTCTTGAAAGCCTGGCGGCTCAGCTGGGCCTGGGGCTGGAACGTCTGGAACATACCCGGCTGCTGGTGGAACGTTCCCGCGAGCTGGAAAGTACCAACAATGCCCTGGCGGCGCGTACCCGTGCGCTGGAAGGCTTTGCCGAGCTGTCGCGGGACCTGACACTGGAACACGACCCCCTTCAGCTGATTGGCCGCGCGCAGGACCTGCTGGTGTCGCTGCTGCCCGGCAGTTTGAGCACCTACTACGAACTGGACATACCAGCTGCAGGTGGGCGCTGGCAGCTGCTGTCGCACCGTGGGGAGTCCCCCGACCCTGAGCTGCTGAATTCTTTGCTCCGTGGCCTGCCTTACGGCCGAACCACCATTATCGACCGGCCTTACAGCACCGAGCAGCCCTTTTATCAGGACGTGTACGACCCGGCGACCAACGCCACGGTGGACCGCCGCCAGACCGGGTTGCTGCGGACCTCGGGGTCGTTTCCGGTGCATACCGCAGGTACAGTACGCGGCGTGCTGGTGGTGGGCCGCTTTCAGTCTGCGCCCTGGACCCCTGCCAACCGTACCCTGCTCGAAACGGTGCTGTTCAGCTTGCAGCTGGCCCTGGAGCGTGCCGAACAGACGCAGGCCCTACAGCGCCATGCCCAGGAACTGGAAAACAGCAACGCTGAGCTGGAACGCTTCGCCTTTATTGCCAGCCACGACCTGCAAGAACCGCTGCGGACGGTTGCCATCCTGACCGAACGGCTGTTGGGCAGCCTGCAGAGTCCCAGTGAAGCCCAGCTGCGGTACAGCAGCTACATCCGCGAGAACATCCAGCGCATGCAGAGCCTGCTGCAAGACCTGCGCGACTTCACCGAGCTGGGCCGCCGGCTGCAAGAACCCCGCGAGGTGGACCTGAGCCGCAAGGTGGACTATGCCCTGAGGAGCCTGGAACCACAGGTGCAGCGTAGCGGCGCGCAGGTTACCGTGGGCACTTTGCCGCCGGTGCAGGGTGACCCCGTGCAGGTTCAGGAACTGCTGACCCGGCTGCTGGATAACGCTCTCAAGTTTGCGGCCGAGGGTCACCCACCCGAAATACAAGTGAGTGCGCAGCAACAAGGCGGCTGGGTGCAGGTCTGCGTCCAGGACCACGGCATCGGTATCGCCCCAGAGCATTTCGAGCAGATTTTTACCGTGTTTCAGCGGCTGCATGGGCGCGAGCGCTACAGCGGCAACGGTATCGGCCTGTCGGTGGCCCGCCGCATCGCCGAGCTGCACGGTGGGCGCCTGTGGGTGGAGTCGCAGCCTGGTGAGGGCAGCACCTTCTGCTTCACCCTGCCGGCGGCCGACGGAGTGCCGCTGCGTACAGCCGGGTCAGCTGCTCCGCCTGACGGGTCAGCAGTTCGGCCGTCCGCGCCCGACTCTCGGTAAGGGAAAGCGGCCGGTCGGCCAGCGCGAAGGCCGCGGTCAGGCCCGGCAAAGCGTCCAGCGTAGCGCTGTCCACCTGCCCGGCCAGCGCCACCACCGGGAAGCCGCGCGCGCCTGCCAAGGCGGCTACCTCGGACACCACCTTGCCGCCGGCGCTCTGCGGGTCCAGGCAGCCCTCGCCGGTCCAGACAAGGTCCCAGCGCTCCTGCCCTAGGCGGCGGGTCAGGCCACTGGCGGCCGCGACCAAGGCTGCACCGGGACGCAGGCGGGCGCCCAGCACGGCATGGAGGCCCCCGGCTGTGCCTCCGGCCGCACCGGCACCAGGCAGGTGATGGAGCGCCACGCCCAGCTGCCGCTGCACGACATCGGCAAAGCGGGTCAGCGCCCGGTCAAGTTCGGCCACCACCGGCGGCGCCGCGCCCTTTTGCGGCCCGAACACCACCGAGGCCCCCTGAGGGCCCACCAGAGGATGGGTCACGTCACAGGCCACCTCGATGTTTAGCCCCCGCACCCAGTCCGGCAGGCCCGACAGGTCAATGCTCTCCAGCCGGGCGAGGGCCGCGCCGCCTTCAGGCAATGGATCGCCGTGAGCGTCCAGAAACCGCACTCCCAGTGCCCGCAGCAAGCCCGTGCCGGCGTCGTTGGCCGCGCTGCCCCCCAGGCACAGCAGCACCTGCCCGCCCAGCGGCAGTTCGGCAGCCGCTGCCCGCAGCAGCTCTCCGGTGCCGCGGGTGCTGGCGCGGCGCGGGTCCAGCTCGGCGTCATGCAGCAGCGTCAGGCCGGACGCCACCGCCAGTTCCACCACCGCCGAGTTGGCGCGGACCGCGTAGTGCCCTGTCAGCGGCCGCCCCAGCGGATCCGTCACCGTCATCGTCCGCCGCCCGAAGCCCCCGGCAGCGGTCAGCGCATCCAGCGTGCCCTCACCGCCGTCGGCCATCGGCAGACAGCAGATCTCGGCGTCCGGCGCAGCAGCACCGACCCCGGCCGCAATAGCCGCTGCTGCCGCTGAAGCGTCCAAGCTGCCCTTAAAGGAATCGGGAGCTACCAGCACCCGCAGCCCGCGCGTGTCCTCCGGACCAGGTTGCATAGGCGAACTATACGGAAATGGGGGAGGGCAGCGGTGGCGGACCGGAGCCGTAAACTTGCTGCCTACCGCCTGCTGCGCAAGCTGAGTCCCCCCGTGGTTCAAACGACCGGCCTGTGCTGCAGGCCAAAGCCAACTTGAGCACCTGCTGCCAGGCCCTGTTCATCTCAAGGCTGGCGTATGTACGAGGTCAGAAGGAGGTAGGAGGAGGAACGGTTTGGCCCTCAAACGGCCGTGAAGGGGCCTCCGAAGGTTCTAAGGCCAGGGGAGGAGGAGAGAGGCGCCGATCAGCCTCTAAGGGCCCTCTGAAGCCCTGCAACGAACTCCTGCATCTCCAAGCGGGCCGCAGCCCGCGTCGCTTCCTGTAGCAGCTCGGCCGCAGCCCACTGCCCATCCAGGCAGGCCTGTCCGAAATGCTTCCACTCCTCAGACGAGAAATGGCTGCCCAGCACGAGTTTGAGAGAGGCGCGGCAGGCCCGCCACTGTTCGGCGGGCGGGGCCTGGAGCAGAGCTTGACTGCGCGCCACCTGTTCCGCTTCCCAGTCAGGGTCTACGGTCGCCGGAGCCCCGCGGCTGCCACTTGAGCTGCCTGCCGTGTCGGTCAGCTCGGCTGCATCTGGCCCGGCGCCGCCGAGCACATAGCGTTCTTGATCTTCCAGCACCCGTCGCAGCAGCCCAGCAGGACTGCGGACCGGCGGATTTCCAGCCCGGCGCCGGGCTTCTACAAACTGAATGGCCTTTTCCACCCGGCCCGGATATTCGGCGGCGAACTGCTGCGCCACCGGCAGGCTCAGGCCAAAATCGGCGTCCATCAGTAGGGCCACCAGAGCCGGATCCGGGTCGCCCTGCTGACGGAAATGGTAAGTCAGCCGGGTTTTCTGACCGCGTCCGGCGATTTCCACACCGGTCAGGTAACCCTGGGCGGTCAGCTCATCATGGGCCGCTTGTAAACTGCGCAGCACCTTGCTAGGCCGGGTGTCCTGAATGCCGCAGGCCTCGCGCCAGTCACTCAGGTCTACGGCCAGCTCCTCGGCCTGAGTACCGTCGTCCTGTTGACGGTGAGCAGACAGCAGCCGGTACAGCGCCCGCGCCGGAGGCTGCTCAATCTGCCGCAGCAGGGCACGGTCCAGCTGATGGATGTACCCACTGCGCAGGCTCTCCGCAAATTCCGGAGTCAACACGATCCGCAGAGTCTTGTCCCGCGACAGCGTGGTCTGCTCCATGTCGCCCGTCCGGACCCCCTGCTCCCAGAAACTGATTTTCTCAAAAAACCCCAGGGTTTCGTTGTAGTAGGTGGTGCGGCCATTTCCACCAGGCTGCTCGAAGCCTTCGCGGACCAGGAAGCCGGTTCGCCAGTAGCGCAGCAAGCTTTCGCGGATACGTTCGTAGGTGCGGCCATTGTCGGGCATGTGGGCTGACTGCGCCAGCTCGTAGCCGCTGGTGATGATGGTGTTGTCCTCAGGAAAGCCGCGTAGAGCAAAGATGGCTTCCAGGCCGGTGATGACATCTGTGTCGATGCCCCGGGGCCGGCCCAGGTCAGCGAACCCCTGCAAATGGTAACGCCGCCCGGCAATGCTGAAGCTGCTTTCCCAGCGCAGCGCCTCCTCCTGCGCCAGGCGCACCTGGATGCTGGTAATCCCGAAGCGAGCCAAGGACCGGGTGTCCCGGATGGTATCAAGTCCCCTGATTGTGTTGTGTCCCATATCGTCTCCGCTTCTGCCCTGCCCTTGTTGTTGTTTTTTCTTTTTTAAAAGATATAAAAAAACAACAACAAGAGGCAGGGCTGTTTGCGTGCTGGACGGCATTCTGGCACCAAAACGGCCCAAAGGTGTCGGGAATGGAGGCCAAAACGGCCCAAAGGTGTCGGGAAAGAAATGGTCAAACGGCCCAAAGGTGTCGGGAATGGAAGCCAAAACGGCCCTCTGAGGTGTTCCGTAGGAAAAACCTTGTCCGGCACGGCATAAACCCCCATTCCTCCAAAAACGGCCCAAAGGTGTCGGTATCAAAACGGCCCAAAGGTATCGGTATCGAAACGCCAAACGGCCCAAAGGTGTCGGTATCGGACATTGGGCAAAAAAATGTGTATAGGACGAAGAAAAGGCTGGGTATGGAAAGTTCCACAAAAAAACGGCCCAAAGGTGTCGGTATTGCTTGCAGCGTTCTTTGGACCTTTTCCGGTCCGAAAACGGCCCAAAGGTGTCGGTATTAGCGGCAGAATTTGAGTCAACTGGACGAAGATTTTCGGCGCCTACTGGATCCAAAAAAGTACACTCTTACAAGCCATTCTTTTTTCTGCTTGAGCCGGTTAGCCTGAACCCATGACCTCCCTCACCTGGCGCAGCGTCCTCTATGTGCCTGCCGATAACCTCAGAGCCCTGGAGAAGGCCCAGACCTTGGGGGCCGACGCCGTTCTTCTGGACCTTGAAGATGCTGTGGCCCCTGAACGCAAGCGGGACGCCCGTGGGCAGGCCGCTGCTGCCCTAGCGCAGGCCTGGCCCTGCCCAGTGCTTCTCCGTGTGAATGCTCCCGGTACACCGTGGCACCATGAGGACCTTGAATTGGCTCTGGCCGCCCGTCCTGACGGCGTGGTGCTGCCCAAAGTAGAGGACCCGCAGCAGCTGCATCCCCTTCCCGGCGAATGGCCACTGTGGGCCATGATCGAAACCCCATTAGGTGTGCTGCGCGCCCCTGAAATTGCCGCGCATGGCCGGGCGGCAGGCCTGATTGCCGGCACCAACGACCTGGCCCGCGCCCTGCGGACCCGCCCTGACCCCGAGCGCCGGCCGCTGCTGCACGCCCTGAGCAGCGTGGTGCTGGCGGCCCGTGCCCACGGCAAAGTGCCGCTGGACGCTGTCTACAACAATGTGCGTGACCCGGAAGGCTTCCGCCGGGAATGCCGTCAGGGCCGTGACCTGGGCTTTGCAGGCAAAACCGTGATTCATCCTTTGCAGGTAGAACCTGCCAACCAGGAATTCGGAGTGACCGACGCCGAGGCCGAGCAAGCCCGCGCCCTGCTGGCCGCCTGGGAGGAAGCCCGCGCCCAGGGCCGCTCGGTCGCCACGTTCAGCGGCGCCCTGGTCGAGCAAATGCATGTGGATGAAGCGCGGGAGGTGTTGGCTCTTTACACGCGGTCAGCAGGTTAAGCAGGGGCAAGCAGAGCCGAAGAAAGGGCAGGAGCAAGCCGTTCTTTGCCCCTGCCCTCTCACACTACATTTAGGATTGTCCGAACAGCTGAGGTAGGGTGGTCAGGATGGTTCGGACGCTTAGCACGGCCATGGCCAGCACCACCAGCCAGCCGGTCCAGGTCATCCAGGCCGGGTGGCGGTAGTCGCCCACCAGGTCACGCCGCCCAGCGGCGACCAACATGGTGCCCAGAGCGATGGGCAGAATTAGCGCGTTGAGTGCGCCCACCGCCAGCAGAATGGCCACCGGCTTGCCGATGGCAGCCAGAACAGCTGTCGAGAGCACGATAAAGGCCACGGTAATCCAGGTATGGTGGCGCTCAATCGCCGGGTGCAGCGAGCGGATAAACGACACGCTGGTGTAGGCCGAGCCCACTACCGAGGTGATGGCCGCCGCCCACATGACCACGCCGAACAGGCGGTAACCCACGTCGCCCGCTGCAATTTGAAAGACTGAAGCCGGTGGATTATCCGGGTCCAAGTGGGCGCCGCTGCTCACCACACCTAGCGCCGCCAGAAACAGCAGAATGCGCATCAGCGAGGCGATCAGGATGGCGGAGGTGGCTCCCCGGTTCACGCTGGGCAGCGCCTCCACACCCTTGATGCCGGCGTCCAGCAGGCGATGGCCCCCGGCGAAGGTGATGTAGCCGCCCACCGTGCCGCCCACCAGCGTGATGATGGCGAACAGGTCGAACTTGATCGGAGCCACCGTGCGCAGGGCCGCCTCGGCGTAGGGCGGGTGCGAAGTGAACATCACGTAGAGGGTCAGCAGGATCATCACGCCGCCCAGCAGCTGGGCCAGCCGGTCCATCGCCTGCCCCGCTTCCTTGAACAGAAAGATGCCAATGGCGAACAGGGCGCTGAGGATGGCGCCCGTCGTGGCGTCCAGTCCGGTCATGACATTCAGGCCCAGCCCGGCGCCGCCCACGTTGCCGATGTTAAAGGCCAGACCCCCGATCACGATCAGGGCCGCCAGCAGCGAGCCCAGACCCGGCATGACGAGGTTGGCAGTGTCCTGGGTGCGCCGCCCGGTCACGGCGATGATGCGCCAGATGTTGGTCTGCACGATCAGGTCAATGATGATGGAGATCAGGATGACGAATCCGAAACTGGCGAGCAGCTGCTCGGTAAATACCGACGTCTGGGTCAGGAAGCCTGGGCCGATGGCGGAGGTCGCCATCAGGAAGGCGGCGCCCAGCAGGACGCTCCAGTTCTGTTCTTTGGGCCTTTGGGTGGTCATGGTGCTCTCCTGGCAGATGAAAGAAGAAGGACGAACTGCTCTGAACTCTCAGAGATTGGAGTGAGGCATATTTTGGGCCGAAGCAAAAGTTTTGCTGTCAGAAGATACCATCTGCTACGAAGCGCACCTCGCGGCCTGGCAGGCTCTGCACCAGGCGGGGCAGGTCGTCTGGATGAACGCGGCCCCCACGCCGGTAGCCGCCCAGGGTGCCCTTGTCGTTCAGCAGGATGATGGGTTGTCCGCCCGGCGGCAGCTGCACCGTGCCCACCGGCGACCCTTCCGAGGTGATTTCGCCGCCCGGCACGGTAGGGCCGTCCAGACGTGCGCCCATGCGGTCGAGGTCGCGGATTCGGTAGACTTGGCCCAGCAGTGCAGATTCGGTGGCTTCCCCCGCAGCAGCTGGCAGCAGGCGGAGTTGCAAAGGTTCCTGCGCTGCTTCCATGCGGCGTACCCACCAGGGGAGGAACTGCCGCTTACACCGCAGGGGAGCAGCGGGCTGTGCGCTGCCCAGCAGCTGCCCGCGCCGCAGGGGCCGGCCCAAGCCGCCCTTGAGGTCGGTGCTGGCGCTGCCCATAAAGGTGCCCGTTTCCAGGCCACCTTGCAGGGCCAGGTAAGTGACCCGCCCGCGCCCGCTGGGCCGGAAGCTGACCCGCTGCCCTGGCTGGACCGTGAAGGCGCTGTAGGGGGGCTGCGGCTGCCCGTTCACCAGTGCCGTCAGACCCAGGCCGGTGACGGCCAGCGAGCACGCGCGCAGCGCTTCCAGCTCGGGGCCGCGCAGGTGCAGTTCCAGCAATGGAGCGTCTGGCCGGTTGCCCAGCAGGTCGTTCGCCAGGGCAGCGGCCTCGGGGTCCAGCGGTCCTGAGCGCACCAGCCCGAAGCGCCCGGCGCGGAAGCGGCCCCGGTCCATCACCAGGCTCAGGGCACCTGGCTGCCCGACTTGGAGCGCGGGCCACTGCGGGTGTTCTGGCAGCAGGTCCAGCGGCTGAACCGGCGGCAGGAGGGGAGCCCCCGCCGGCTGCGCTACGAAGCGTACCCGGTCCCCCGGCTGCACCAGGAATGGCGGTTCGCGGTGCGGGTCGTAGGCAGCCTGGAGTGTACGGCCCAGCAGGTTCCACCCCCCCGGCGCCTCGACCGGGTAGATGCCGGTCTGGGCGCCCGCGACTGCCAGCGAGTGCGCCGGCACCTTTGCCCGTGGGGCGGCGCGGCGCGGCAATTGCAGCTCGGGCGGCGTGGTCTCCATGAAGGGAAATCCCGCCACGAAGCCCAGCGCCCGCACCTGATAGGTCTGCTCACTGTGCCGCTGCGCGACCTGCTCGGTGCTCAGGCCACTGAACTCGGCCGCCGCCGCCAGGTCCTCGCCGTCATAACAGACGGGAATATCTACCAGGCGCCCGGCGTCCGCGCTGCTGCTGGGGGTCCAGCCGGCCAGCCAGCTGGTCAGGGTCTCCAGAGGCAGCGCCCGCTCGTCGAATTCCACGTACAGCGACCCGTAGGCGGGGACCGCGTCCAGCAGGCCCGGCAGTCCGCTGCTCAGCAGGGCTGCGGCCAGGGCGGGCAACCTCTCCGGCTCAGTGTTCCGCCAGTAATGCGCGTGCACTGGGAGCGCCTCCCATCGCCCTGAGAGTGACACTTTCCTCGGCCAGCCGGGCGCGAACGGCACGGGCAATCTCGGTGGCCTGCGGGTTGTCGCCGTGAATACACAGCGTGTCCACCTGCAACTCCAGCAGCTGGCCTTCCAGACTGGTCACGCGCCCACGGGCCATCTCGGCGGCGCGCCGGGCGGCCTCCTGCGGGTCATGGATGGAGCTTCCCGGCAGCGAGCGCGGGGCCAGCTGTCCGGTGGCGATGTAAGCCCGCTCGGGAAAAGCCTCGCGCCACACGGTCAGTTGCTGTTCCCGTGCCTGCTGCGTCAGGGCTTCGCCTGCCGGACCGGCCAGGGTGACCAAGCCCGCCTCCGGCACCAGTTCGCGCACCGCTCGGCAGAACGCGGCGCCGGCCTGCGGGTCCTCATGAATGCGCATGTAGAGTGCCCCGTGGGCCTTGACGTGCTGTAGAGGCGCGCCGGCCAGCCTGAGAAAAGCCTGGAGCGCGCCGATCTGGTAGATGGTGGCCGCGTAGATTTCGTCCGGGCTGAGGCTCATGGCGCGCCGCCCAAAGCCTTGCAGGTCCGGGTAGCCTGGATGGGCCCCGATGCCCAGCCCGTGCTGCACGGCCAGCGCCACGGACTCGCGCAGGGTCAGGGGGTCGCCGGCGTGGAAACCCAGGGCCAGATTCACGCTGGTCAGTTCGGGAAACAGTGCCGCGTCGTTACCGGCTGTCCAATTGCCGAAAGATTCGCCGGCATCGGCGTTCAGGTCAGTGTGCATGGTGAAGCCCTCCTCGGAGTGGGTTTGGAAGGGCGTCATGATAGCAGGCGGGACCGTCCGCGCTGGCTCTGGCTAGAGCTCTGTCTACAGGTGTGGCCGAGGGCCTCCCAGCGGCCATGCCCGCAGGACCCGCAAGGTGGCCGGGCCGGCGGGCCGTCCCCCGCCTTGCACCCTGGTTCCATCCTGAGGGAGGACCTCACCCTGGACATGAAAGGTGCCTGCCAGCGGCCCCTGGGCCCGGGCAAAGCCGCCTGGGGCAGGCCAGCCTGGGCCGCACCACTCCAGCCGGTAGACCCGTTGCTCAGCGTCCTGGGCCAGGAGTGTCTGGCCGTAGTGCAGGGTCCGCACGGTGCCCTCGAAGGGGCCGGCAGCTGCGCGCAGAGCCACAGTCGCCCCCCCGGCTCCTCTGCGGTGCACAGGTCCCTGCGGCGCCAGCGGCCGCAGCCCGTGCACCAGCAGCTGGTTGGGCGCGGCGGCCACCAGTTGCCCCCACAGCTCCACCCGCCCCTGCGTGCAGGCGGGACGCAGGGGTCCCAGCAGCTCGGCTTCGCCCGTGACCGAGCGCAGCACCCGGCCCAGGTGTTCCAGCTGGCCCAGGACACGCACGGCGGCGTCAGGCGGCAGCAGATGAAGTTGTCCGAGACTGACAGGTTGGTACATGGAAGAACCTCGGCAGGGGAGCTGCGAAAAAGGCGCACACAAAGGACTCCGTCCCTGACCGAACAGAGGAGAGACGGAGAGGAGAACGGGTGCAGTGGGGGGAACCTCATCTCTGGGAGGAACTGCACCTGCCCCGAACTGTGACATGACGCTGTCGCGAGAATGT
>NC_015163.1:42500-97188 GCF_000190555.1 Deinococcus proteolyticus MRP | reverse complement strand
GAATGGTTTATAGTTACCCTCGCGGCAGGGAGTCCTAAAAACTTGCTTGCAAAGGGCTTGAACTCCCAAACGTCCAGGCGCATACTGCGGGGCACAAATTTAAATTTCTGCCAAGTGTAAGCATTTGACAGAATATTCTTCCCTTTTCTTTCTTTGAGGTATATCTATGACTGTTCCTGATTCCAGCAAAGCCCGCCGCCTGAGTGTCCACACCGTAGAGTCCGCTCCAGAAGGGTCACGCGCCCAGCTGGAAGCGGTGCAAAAGCGCAACGGCGGTTACCTGCCCAACCTGCTGGGTGTGCTGTCCAACTCGCCCACGGTGCTGGAAAGCTACCTGACCCTGTCTAAACTGAACGGCAAAACCAGCCTGACCCCTGATGAGCGCGAAGTGGTACAGCTGATGGCCGCCACCACGCATGGTTGCTCCTTTTGCGTCGCTGGACACACCCTGACCGCGCAGAAAACGACCAAGCTAAGCGCAGAGGATATTGAGGCACTGCGCGGTCACAAAACGCTGCAAGACAGCAAATTGGCCGCGTTGGCCAGCTACACCAGCGCTGTCATTGCCAACCGTGGAGCCGTCTCAGACGAGGAGTTGCAAGCTTTCTTCGACGCCGGCTATGACCAGGCACAGGCTCTGGAAGTGGTGCTGGGGGTGGGCCTGGCGACCATCTGCAACTTTGGCAACAACGTGGCTCAGACCACGCTGAACCCCGAACTGGAACCTTACCGCTGGGACGGCCTGAGCTAAGGCCTGCGCCCCTACATCTGACCTAAGCCAGGGCTTCCCTGGTTTTTTTGTAGCCCTACAAACACCGTAAATATCTAATATTTCCAAGGGGAATAAGTTATGAGCCGATTCACCGCACTGCATCAATGGTTAGAAGATCATGCAGCCCAGCTGGACGCGGGAGACCCACAAGTCAGCGCCGAGCTCCTGCCACAGCTGGCCTCGGCTGGCCTGTTTCGCCTGGGGGTGCCGACTGAATACGGCGGCGCAGGTGGCTCCATCACCGAAGCGATTGAGGCGCTGGCCAGTGTAGCCGAGCGCAGCCTGACAGCGGCCTTTGTCGGCTGGGGCCAGCGCACCTTTATCGAGTACCTGCTCACGGGCAGAAGTGCGGGGCCACTGCGTGAGCAGCTGCTGCCCGGCCTGCTCAGCGGCGAGATCGCCGGGGCCAGTGGCCTGAGCAATGCCATGAAGTTTCTGTCGGGCATCGAGCAGATCAGCCTGAGCGGTAGACCCGACGCCGCAGGATGGACGGTAGACGGCGCGCTGCCCTGGGTCACCAATCTCCGCACGCAGGATCAGGGGTTCTGGGCCGCTGCTATGGTGGCCGCGCCCGCCGGCTCTCCGCATCCTCTGGTCGCAGTCAGCCCGGCGCACACGCCGGGCCTGACCCGCACGCCTGACCTGGACCTGGTGGCCCTGCGCGGCAGTGCGACGGCGCAGCTGCGTTTCGAGCAGGCTCAGGTGGCAGAGCATCATGTGCTGGACCCCGACGCCGCCGACTACCTGCCACGGGTCCGCCCGGCCTTTTTGGGCCTGCAACTCGCCCTGCCCCTGGGTCTGGCCAGCCGCTCCCTGGCCGAGGCACGCGCCCGGCTGGCCCGCTTCGACACCTCGGTCCTGCATGGGCCTGTGGCGGACACACAGGCCGAACTGGACGCCCTGAGCCGGCAACTACATAGCGGCCTGGCAGCGGGGAAATTTGTAAAGGACTGCGCCGAGCTGTTCCGGTTGAAAGTGGCCCTGGTCGAAACGGCAAGCCGGGCTGTGGACCTGGAGCTTCAGGCCACAGGCGGGCTGGCTTACCTGTCGGGCCGCGCCGATGGCCTGATGCGGCGTTGGCGCGAGCAGGCCTTTTTGCCGCTGATTACACCCAGCGTGGTGCAGCTCCAGACCCAGCTGGCTCAGGCCGGGCAGCCTTACGGCGGCACCCCCGCCAGGCAGGCAGCAGTATGACAGCTGCGCCTGTACTGAGTTCCAGAAACCTGGCTGTCCGCTACGGCTCCCAGACGGTGTTGCAGGGTTTTGACCTGCAGGTGGCACCGGGCGAAATCGTCGCGGTGCTGGGGGCCAGCGGCGTGGGCAAGTCCAGCTTGCTGCGTATCCTGGCTGGGCTGCAACCGGCAGGAGCCGGAGAAGTGCAGCTGAAGGGCCAGCGGCTGACCAGGCCGCATCCTGCGATGGCTTTTGCGTTTCAGACGCCCAGTCTGCTGCCCTGGCTGAATGTGGAGCGCAACGTGGCCTTCGGGCTGGATTTCCGCCACCAGCCAGCGCTGGACCCCGCTGAAAGACGCCGCCGCGTGGCGCAGGTGCTGGCTGAAGTGGGGCTGGAAGGTCAGGGCCGCCGCTTCCCGGCGCAGCTCTCAGGCGGGATGGCGCAGCGGGCAGCGCTGGCCCGCAGCTTTGCCCGACAGCCGGAAGTGCTGCTGCTGGACGAACCCTTCAGCGCCCTGGACGAGGTGCGCCGCAGCGAAATGCAGACCCTGTTGCTGGCCCTGCTGCAACGCCACCAGACGGCTGTGGTGCTGATTACCCACGATATTGACGAAGCGCTGCTGTTGGCGGACCGGGTGGTCCTGCTGGGCCGCCCCGCTCACGAGACTTCTGCGCGGCAACTGCGCGAGTGGACGCTCGACCTCCCACGCCCCCGCGCCGCGCACTCCGAGCAGCTGAGCCGCCTGCGTACCGAGGTGCTGCGCTGCCTGTTCGAAGTGCAGCAGGGCAACTGGGCCGCCTCCCCAGAGGGTCCCCCTCAGGCGCTGGTCAGCTGAACCCACCTGCCCGACCTGCCTGCTCACCTTTTTCCCCGACTCTTTGCAAGGACCCTACTGTGTGCCATGACCACGCTTCTGCGTTTACTGCTCCCTACTCACGCCGCGAGTTCGTTCGCCTGGCCGGTCTGCTGAGCGCTTCTGCCGGGAGCGCTGCGCTGCTGGGCGGCTGCGCTCCCCGTCAGCCGGACCCGGATGAGCCGGTGCGTGTCGGCTACCTGCCCATCACCGACGCGGCCCCACTGCTGGCGATGCACGGCCTGGGCTACCTAGAAGCCGAGGGCCTGAGTGCCGAGAAGCCCCGGTTGTTCCGCAGCTGGTCACAGCTGGTCGAAGCTTTTGTGTTCGGGCATGTCAATGTGGTTCATTTGCTCTCTCCCCTCCCCATCTGGATGCGCTACAGCGCGCAGGTGCCTACGCGCATTGTGGCCTGGAGCCATGTGGACGGCTCAGCGCTGACCGTTGCTCCAGATATCACCGAGGTGTCCGACCTGGCGGGCCGGACGGTAGCGCTGCCCTTCTGGTATTCGGTACATAACGTGCTGGCCCAGCGCCTGCTGCGTGAAGCGGGCCTGAATCCGGTAGTAAATGCCCGTGACGTCAGAGGAGAGAGGGACGTGCAGCTGGTAGTGATGGCTCCCAGCGACATGGTGCCCGCCCTGAAAGCGGGCCAGATTGCCGGTTTCGTGGTGGCCGAGCCGTTCGGTGCCCTGGCCGAAAGCCTGGGCGTAGGCCGGGTGCAGCGCCTGAGCGGCGACGTGTGGAAGGAACATGCCTGCTGCGTGGTCACCATGCATGACCGCGATATCGCGGGCCGACCCGATTGGACCCAAAAAGTAGTGAATGCCCTGACCCGCGCCCAGCTCTGGCTGAACAGTCACCCGGCAGAGGCCGCCCACCTGCTGTCGGCAGAAGGCGAGCAGCGCTACACCCCCCACAAACCGGCTGTGCTGGGACGGGTGTTGCAGCACGAGCTGCCCGCGCAGTACCTGCAAAGTGGCGCAGTGCAGCACCCGGAGTGGCAGGAGCGGCGCATCGCTTTTCGCCCGTACCCGTACCCCACCTACACCGAGGAACTTGTCCGGCAGCTGAGGGAAGTGCGCGTAGAAGGAGACACCACCTTCCTCCAGCGCCTGGACCCGGCTCAGGTGGCCCGCGAGGTCGTCACTGACCGGTTCGTGACCCAGGCCATGCAGGCTCAGGGTGGCCCCGCCAGCCGCACCGAGACCTTCTCCGCGCCTGCCCAGGGGCCGGTATGAGCCTGGCCGCCTCTTCCCCTGGAGCGCAGGGCAAGTCCGGGCGTCCCTTCCCCTTTCCGGTAGAACTGCTGGGCCTGCTGGGGCTGGGGCTGCTGTGGTGGCTGCTGACCCTCCCTGCTGTGACCGGCAACCCCTTTCTGGAGCAGTTCTCGCCCGGCGCGGCGCTGCCAGCCCTGACCCGTCTCCTGGCGGAAGGCACCCTCTGGGAGCACCTGCTGGTCAGCCTGAAGCGGGTCATGGTGGGACTGGGCCTGGCCTTCGTGATAGGTGCGCCGCTGGGACTGTTGGTGGGATCGTCCCGCCTGCTGGAGCGGGCCACCGAACCGGCCTTTCAGCTGCTGCGTATGATTTCCCCGCTCTCGTGGATGCCGCTGGCGGTGATGGTTCTCGGTGTAGGCGACGCGCCCATCTATTTGCTGCTGGCGCTGGCTGGTCTGTGGCCGATCCTGTTTGCCGCAGCTGGTGGGGTCAAGAACCTGAATGCCAGCTGGCTGGACCTGGGGCGCAGCCTCAGCGCCACACGGGGGGAGATGTTCTGGCATATCACCCTGCCGGGCATTCTGGGGTCACTGCTCCAGGGCGTGCGCCTGGCGATAGGTACGCTCTGGATTCTGCTGGTGCCCTGCGAGATGCTGGGCGTGCGGGCCGGTCTGGGCTACTTCATCCTGGATACCCGTGACCGCCTGGCCTACCCGGAACTGATGGCGACGGTGGTCCTGATCGGGCTGCTGGGCTATCTGCTGGACGCCGCTGCCCGCTGGCTGGTGGGGCGGTTCCAGGGGAACACCTGACACGCACTGCATGGTCCGGACGGCCACTCACTTTGGTGGCTCCTTACTCTGGTGGCCACTCCCAGCAGCGTCTGCCAAGGCGCGTTCGTACAGGCTGTCAATCATCCAGTGGGCGCGGTCAAGCACTGCAGAATCGTCAAGTCCCCACATATCGCGGAACACTAAAAAAAGCTCTATGCCGAAGAAGGGGGAAAGGGTCTGTACCAACCGCTCGAGATGGACCTGGGGAAGTTGTCCAACCAGCGGTTCTACCGCCCGCCAGAGCAGCTCACGGCGGTGCCCCCGGTTTGGCGTAGCTTGCTCTGGATAAGCTTCTGCCCAGTTGGTCAGATGGACTTGCAAGATCGCCCAGTGATGAACCTCGGCATCGGTGAGCTGACTGAATGTGAAGTCCAGCAACTCGTGCAGTCTTGCCCGGGCATCCTGGGTAACCGGTTCCCAGTAACGAATAGGAATCATCGTATGGCTGGCCAGCGCAGAAACGATATCGGCCTGACTGGAAAAGTAACGGTAAGCCGTTGCCCGCGATACACTGGCCGCTTCCGCCAATTCAGCAACACTTGGAGTGGTGCCACTGTTCATCAGGCGCTCGGCCGTGGTGATCAGGTGCTCAAAAGTGCGCTGCTGGACGGCGGTAGGTTTGCTCATACTCGGTGCAGTCATAACTCATCTCCAGTGTAGATGGTGAGGCGGGCAGATCAAAATGAGACTGCTGTCTTGACATGAGCCTGACCTCAGTAGGTGACAACTTCAGTTCGACCTCGTTCCAGACGGGAAAACCCAAGAGACAGCCCCATCAAGCTTGATGGGGCTGTCTCTTGGGTTTTCCTGGGAGTGTGAAATCGACAGAATCCGCTGCTCAGCAGGCTACCGCACTCACCCAGCACTTCAAAGCGCACGCCAGTCATCTCCGCATCGACACCCTTCAGCGCTTGATTGACGTCCTTCTGGCGATGATTGCCGCGAGGAGCATCAATCATCACGACCTGAGTGCCCACATGCCGGGTATCAGCATGCCCCAGGCTAAGAAAAGGCGGGCAGACCGCACCTTCCGGGATGAGCAGCTGGACATGGACTTTTTCATCGCTCTGCTCGTCGTCCATCTTCCACCGGGGAAGGTGTTGCTGAGTCTGGACCGCACCAATTGGGAGCATGGGGAAACGCCCATCAATTTTCTGGTGCTTGGAGCCGTGGTTCATGGCTTCACCCTGCCCCTGATTTGGGTTCCTCTTGATGAGTCTGGGAACAGCCACACCTACGCCCGTACGTGGTTGGTATTGAAGCTCCTCCGCGTCTTGCCAGCGAAACGCTGGCAAGGCCTGGTGGCTGACCGTGAGTTCATCGGTGCGGAATGGTTCCGTTTTCTCCGTCGTCAAGGCATCAAGCGGGCGATCCGCATTCGGCACAGCGACATGCTGGACGATATGAGTGGGAAAGAATGGTTTAAGTACGTCTGGCAAGGTCATTTCCATGAAATCGACGAAAAGGTGTTCGTGTTTGGCGAACTCATGCGGGTGGTCGCGACGAGGTCACCTGTGGGTGACCTCGTCATCATTGCCACAGATTTCAGCGCTCGGAAGACCTGGAAGCTGTACAAGCAGCGCTGGTCAATCGAGTGCACCTTCAGCAGCTTCAAGAAGCGAGGCTTCGACCTGGAGCGGACTGGGATGACGGAAAGGAGCCGTCTTCAGCGGCTCTTTGGCCTGGTGACACTGGCCTGGATGTTCTGCTTGCGCCTGGGGGTCTGGCTCAGCCAGACCCAGCCCATCCCCGTTCTCAAGCATGGTCGTAGAGCGGTCAGTCTGGTGCGGCACGGTGCTCAGCATCTCGTGGATGCCTTACGGTGGAACCCCAAACAGTTCATGGATGTCCTGGGGTAGTGGTACGGAAAATCGGTAGTGGCTGCATCAACGTGACAAGTTGTATCGGTGGAAGGCCAGAGTCAGGCTGGCTTCGAGCATTTCGTCCGTCTTCGAGAAAGACAACGACTTACGAACAAGCCGACCCAGCCGCTGTCTCAGCGTGCAGTTCAATCGTTCGACATGATTCGTTTCTCCCTTCCGGGTTAGCCGCTTTACCCCCAAGAGCGGTTCATCGTAGGCTCGCCACAGATCGGTGCAAAACGTCCCTTTCAGTCGCTGCTCAAGGGACAATGGTAAGCGTTCCCAGAGCTTGAACGCTGTTTGCTCACTGCGGTCACCCAATACCCAGGCCAGCACCCTGCGGGTGCTGCGCTCCAGGGCAATCCAGATCCACCTCGTCTGTTTTTTCTTGGCAACGAAGGTCCACATTTCATCCAGCTCAATGACCACTTCTTCTGGAGGTGTCATGCAGACTGTACCAGTCTGCATCACTTCACGGGCCCCTTTTTTATCCACCGGATCACGGTGTTGCGGTGAACACCAAAGACGCGCTGTACTCCTCTCAGACTCATCCGCTCGTGGACAGCATCAAGAATTTGTTGCCGGGTCGCTTCACTGTGCGCTATAGGGCGGGCCTCCGGGTGGAAACGACGGCCACAACCCTTACATAAGTAGGTCTGGGTGCCATTTTTGGCCTTCCCATTTTTGACAGTGTGTGTGCTTTGACAGGCTGGGCACTCCGGCATCCTGTCAGTAGATCACGTTGGTACAGCCACTACCCAGATTCGACCCCCCACCAGGGGGAGCACTGTCACACCGGAAATCAATTGTGTATGCCGGAGGACAGCCGTAAACGCGCTGCGCGTCGTCTCGCCATTGCCCGAGGACACCTGGAAAGCATTCGCCTCTCCCTGGAAAAAGATGATGTGTACTGCGTAGATGTCCTCCGGCAGATCAAAGCGGTACAAGGTGCACTGGACGGTGCAGCGACTGTGATTCTGCGCGGACATCTGGAAGCGCACGTTGCCACCGCTGCAACCCGTGGAGACGAGAAAGAACGAGTCGATGAACTGATGGAAGTTCTGAAATACGTCTGAAGTCACCTCAGACGAGCTAGACGAGGGACGGACTTGGGTTCGTCCCCTTTTCATACGAGGTCACCATGCCGAAAGTCATTCTTTACGCCACTCCCACCTGCCCAGACTGCCACGCATTACGCCTGTGGTTTAACCGAAAAGGGATTGAGTTCGAGGAACGAAACCTCACCATTCCTGCTGTGGCAGACGAAGCCAAGGCCCGTTATGGTGTGCGCGTCGCACCGATTACTGTCGTAGGGGATCAGTTCTTCTATGGCACCTTCGAGCAGCAGCGGCCCGAGTTGGAGCCACTCTTCGCCTGAACCCATAAAATCAAGAAGCAAGCCTCGCCACTACACTGAAGGTCTGGGATTGAGCCAGTTTTGAGTCGGTGGAGTTAAGCCTCATCATAGGAGGCAACCCCATGACGACCAGAAAGACCTACACTGCCGAATTCAAACGCCAGGCTATTGACCTGGCAGCACGTGAGGATGTCGGCCCCATTCGGGCTGCCCGTGATCTCGGGATCAGCCCTTCAGTGCTCTACCGTTGGCGACTCCAGGCTCAAAAAGCTGGACAAGCGGCTTTCCCTGGTCAGGGTCGAACGACCCTGACGCCACAAGAGCAGGAAATCCAGCGACTCCGCAAAGAGAATGAGATTTTGCGTCAGGAGCGTGAAATCCTGAAAAAAGCAGCGGCCTTCTTTGCCAAGGAAAATCTCTGAGGTTTGCATTTATCGCTGCTCACCTCAGAGATTTTCGTCTCGACGTCATGTGTCGGGTCCTGCAAGTGACGCCCAGCGGCTTCAGGAATTGGCGAAGAAGGCCGTTATCAACGAGGAAAATCGAAGACGAACGTCTGAAACTCCTGATTAAGGACCTTCATGGTGAGCACAAAGGGCGCTATGGAGCGCCCCGGATTCAGATTGAACTCGCTGAGCTGGGGCATCACCACAGCATTCGTCGCATTGCTCGCCTGATGCGCGATCTCGGTCTGTACGGCAAAACCCGACGCAAGTTTGTCAAAACCACGGACAGTAGGCATAGCCTTGCGGTTGCACCAAACCTGGTGGACAGGAACTTCACGCCGGAGACGCCCAATACCGTCTGGGCGAGCGATATTACCTCTATCCCGACCAAAGAAGGCTGGCTCTATCTAGCTGTGACGATGGACTTGTTCGCCAGGACCATTGTGGGCTGGTCGATGGATCACACCATGACGGCTGAACTGCCACTGGGGGCGCTGAACATGGCGGTGAGCAGGCGGAGTCCGCCTGCTGGCCTCATTCACCACAGCGACCGGGGAAGCCAGTACGCCAGCCACCTGTTTCGAACTGCTTTGAAGGACAACGAGATGCTGTGCAGCATGAGTCGGAAGGGGGATTGTTGGGACAATGCCGTGGTAGAGAGCTTTTTCGAGACCTTGAAGCGTGAGTTGGTGGATGGCTGCGTATATCGCAGCCATGAGGAGGCCAGGAAAGCGATTTTCGAGTATGTGGAGGTGCTCAGTACCTGACAGGTTGCCTTTCATCCCCTCCTGGCGCAGGAAATGGAGTCCTCAAGAGGTCCAGGAAGAGCCTGAATTTCTCCCCGCCCCACCGCAGCGCACGGCTCAGCTCCTCATACCCGTACCTCGCCCTGCTGACCGCAGGGCGACCATGTGTTTTGACACGTATGGGTTGCTGTTCAGTCCGCCATTCCCCCACACGCAGCATCCAGGTCAAGGCCAGGGTCAGCAGACCGAACAGGTTTCCTACCCGCTCCGGGTTGGTCATGTGGGTTTGCTCCAGATTCAAGCCTCTGGATTTCATGGCAGAGAAGGTGGTTTCGATGGCCCAGCGCTGCCTATAGACGTTGAGCGTGTCCCAGACGGATAAGTCTGAAGCGATGATGACCCGCTCTCCCTCTGGGGAGAGCGTCGCGACCATGCGCATCCAGCCGCCCTGAACCCAGACCTTCTCAAACAGGGCACGAGTTTGACCCGGCTCCAGTGACGCGAAACAGTCACGAGCATATTCACCGTCTACCACGGTATTGGCCCGAATACGAATGCATCTTTTGATCCCGCTGCGCCGCAAAAACGTGAACCACTCCAGACCGAGAAACTCTCGATCAGCGATCAGGACCTTCCACCTACGTGCGGGTAAGCGTCCCAGCAGCTGACCGACCAGCATCATACGTGCCCTGGATTCACTGTTCCCGCCGTGCTTCAGTTCTTTCCAGACCAGTGGAAGAGTAACGTTGCCCAGCACCACGCCAATGACCAACAGGTTGAGGTGAGACTGGCCGTGCTTCCAGTTGGTGCGGTCCATGATCAGGGTCAGTTTTCCCTCAGGCAGCAGTGGAAGCAGGACATCCAAGATGTCCTGCTGGGTCAGACCTGCACCATGCAGCACGCGAGCTACCATACGCGTGATGGACGGTGTCGTCGCAGCACGGTCAATATGGAGCGCGATTTTGCGGTGGAGGGTAGATTCTGCCTGCAAGATGCCAAACAGGACTTCTGAAACGCAGCGCAGACGATCTATTCGGTGATGTGGGAGACGCTCTTTCAGGTAGACCACGAATGTGTCAACATTCGTCAGGGCGGCTTGGTTCGGTTTCACACCTCCATAAGCCGCCTTGCTTCATATCTTTCTGCGATCCAGACAACGTTTCCTTCAACCTGTCAGGTACTGAGGTGGAGGTGTACTACAACCGAAAACGGCGGCATTCGAGCCTGGGGTACTTGACGCCCCTGGAAGCCGAGTGCCAGGCTACAGCTGCTTAACCTTAGCGACTCGAAACCGAGTCAACCCCACAGAGACCTCGGTAGTGGTACGGAAAATCCTTCAGGCTACGTTCGAAGATTCCGTAGCTGCAAGCAGTTTAACCCAGGGATAGGCGTACCCCAGGCTGGAATGTCTCCTTCCAGAGTTGTACCAGTCTCTGAACTTCGTGCTGAACGCACGAAGCTGGGCAATGTCAGTCAATTCTTCCCGGAAGACCCCATCATATTTGAAGGTCCGGTTGAGCCTTTCCAGGATGCCCATTCCTCCCTTCTGCGAGACCTTGGCCCGTACCCAGTTGCCCAGCTCCTGACAGGCCGCCTGGAATGCGCCAGACGTAAAATCTGAGCCACCATCAGTCATGACCAGGAGCGGGTCATGGATGCCGAGATGGTGCAGTACATGGACTCCTCGTTGCAGCGCGGTGACCGCGCTGCTGGCCGAGAGCTGCCGGACCACCTCAATGTGAAGCAGTGCGCGGCTTTCTACATCCAAGACGAGATATGCCCAACAGATTCCATCTGGCAGGCGGAGCCGCGTGGCATCTATCTGAATCCGGCGGCCCGCTGGCCAGAGAACGACGGGCGTAGGGTTCACTGCTGGACGGCGTTTCTTTCTGGGAACTGGACGCTGCACCTTCAACTCCACCATGCAGCGACGGACAGTATGGAGGCCCGGAGCAGGCCGCAGAACATCTTGTAGGGCCTGATAAATCAGACGGTAGCCGCTGAGTGGCTCTTCCAAGGCTCTCAGCCGCACTGCTTCCAGAACGTGCTGACATCGTTCCGTCCGCTGTGCAGAACGCTCTGCGTTCTGCCGGGCATCGCGCAGGACGTGATAAGGGCGCTCTACCTCGCTGGCAAACTTGCTGAGACTCAGCTTCGGGTGGTCTTCAAGCAACTCCTGGTAGCACGCCAGGAGTCCAGCTACGCTCAGAGACCCCGGATTTTTTTTGCGATATAGAGCGACAACTCCTTATCCGCAATGATGGCCTTGAGCTGTTCGACTTCTTTCTCCAGCTTCTTTTGAGCTGCATCTGGCCTGGCTCCCTGGAGGCGGGCGCGTCCCGCTTCCAGAAACTGGGCACGCCAGGTGTGAATCAAACTCTCGCTGACCTCGTATTCACGAGCAGCTTCTGCAATGGTCTGTTCCCCGCTCAGGACTGCCAGAACAATCTGCTCCTTGACCTCAGGTGACCAGGTTTTGCGTTGTTTTCCCATATCTTCCCTCCAGTGTGCCCCACCCTCCTAAAAAGTGGGGCCGATGTGGAAGGATTTCGCGTACCACTACCCCTCATCACCTGACTCGGTTTTGTCAACCCCTATTCGCGGTAAGTAGGTCTGGGTGCCATTTTTGGCCTTCCCATTTTTGACAGTGTGTGTGCTTTGACAGGCTGGGCACTCCGGCATCCTGTCAGTAGATCACGTTGGTACAGCCACTACCCCGATTAAAGCGTGCACGCCGCATCGCCACACGCTTCGAAAAGCGGGCCTGTCATTTCGAGGCAATGGTGACATTGGCTTGTGTCATGGAGTGGCTGTGAGGGTTTGCAGACACACCCTAGCGAGAACCGCTTCCCAGGGTGTCCGTTCCGGTTCGTGAGCAGTGTGGTCATAGGTCCAGTGTCGCTGCGGGTCTGGTTGGTTTGCCAGTGGCGGGCTTCAGGCCAGGATGCGCTGCCCCTGCCCTGGGTGCTTGTTCTCGGGTTTGGTGCTGGAGACGGCCAGCAGCTGTTGCTCCAGATCGTCGCTGAAGTCTGGGTTGCTTAGCTGCTCACCGCACTGTGGGCAAAGCAGGTACACGATGACGCGCTCAAGCCTGCTGGACCCCTCGGCGCCCGCAAAGACGCTGATGATCTGTCCTGGCTGGCCGCAGGCGAGGCAGCCTTTGCCGCTGACGATGAGACGGATTCCCCGGCGGCTCAATTCGGTGGCGGCTTCGGCGTCGCTGTACCCGTGAATGGCTTTCAATACCCCGGCCGCATACCCCCAGGCGGCATCCTCAAGGGGCACTCCGCCGACGTACAGGTCGCACGCGGGCGAGGACATGACTTTGCGGATGTTGCGCAGTTTCGGATGCTTGCGTTTGGACATGTCTCTTAGCTTGATGGGGGGGCTGGTTGGTTTGTGGCTCAGGATTCAGGGGGACCGTGTGAGAGGGCAGACTCAGGGCCGCTTGGCAAGCCGTTTGGCCTGCTCATGCCGTTGTTTTTCTTTTTTAAGCAGGTGGTTGCCTGTGCGTTCCAACCGCCTCAGCACGGTGAACAAGGAACTGAGTTCGTTATCGGTGGTGATGATTCTCGGCATGCTCAAGGTTGTGACCAGGTGGTAGTTGGCGAACTCGGCGTTCAGGTCTCCGAGTTGTTCAAGGACGGTCAGCTGCTCGGTGTTGAGGGTGCCCTGCTTTTCTTCCAGCGCCTGATACAGCTTCCGGACGGAAGTGATCTTGAGCCCTTTGAGTTTTTCACTCAGAAGGTTCTGCTGTTTTGAGACATAGAAGAGCTTGAGTGCGATGAAGGGCGTGGCCCGCATGTTCAAGTCGTTCGGTTCGGTGTCGTCTGCCCCGTGGTAGACGTCAGTATGAGTAACGGCGGCGATGTAATAGCCGAGACGTGCCTGCGCTCGTTGTTTTGGTTCGTGATGGTATAGGTCGATGAAGCTGCCTTTTTCGAAGCGCAGATCATAAATTTTTCCGCTCATGCCTCATCGTTTCTGTTTGGTGGTTGGGGGTCAAGTGATGCCGAACCGATTGAGTGGCCGACTGATAATTACGCCTATAACAGAATCTGGAATGCTCTATTGAGCCCTCTGCCGGCCTTGCTTCCCCGGGTGAGGCGGTCCGTGAGGCTGGTCGCCGGTTCAACCCTGGCCCCTTGGGGGGGCTTGTCCTGCCAGTGATGCCGTCTGGTACGGCTTTTGATGACTGACGGCGGGAGTCGTTTGACGGTAGGCGGGCAGCAAGGGTGGCCTGGCTTGTCCCCATTTTTTTGGCCGGGACCATGAAAGTGGGCCTGTCGTTCTGTGCCGGTATGCCACCTACGGCTCATAGGAGCGCCGTGAAGGGGGGAGCGGAGCGTCTTGCGGCTCCTGTTTGGGAAGCGGGCTTGCTGGGGGCCTGTAGAGCTTCCTGAGTGGGAAGCTCGCCTATCTGGTTGGTTGATGACCCCTCGCCTACTGATGGCTGGCTGAATCTCTGCCATCCCATTATTGCCCCTGTTGTTGATCAATCTTTTCAAAAAAAGAAAAAAAGATTTGATGATCATCATCAAGGGGCGGTGGCAAATGCCGTGCTGGACGGCATCCTGTCTGCCAATTTTGACAAGTGAATAATGGAAAATCGCCCGACTTCGACAAGTGGATAATGGCAACTTCGACAAGTGGATAGTAGAGGGGAGGCCAACTTCAACAAATGGATAATGACAATTTCGACAGGTGGATAATGAGCGGCTTTCAAACTTCGACAAGTGGATAATGGAATCTCGGGTCCGACTTCGACAAGTGGCTAATGAGAGTTCGACAAGTGGATAATGGCAGATCGCCCGACTTCGACAAGTGGATAATGGGCGTTTGGCTGGCTTTTGTCTGAGGTGTCCTCGCTGCCGACCGGTTGTGATGGGCACCAAAAAGGCACCTGCTGGTGCAGGTGCCTGTGGTCTATGGGTGGCTTATTGATAACGGTGGAGGTCTGAGTTGCTACACTTCGTACACCTGGGCGGCGGCTTGACCGTAGTCCTGGGCTGTGCGCTCGTCAGCATCGGTGGGCATAACGACCACATCAAAGCCACGCAGTTCTCCGTCGGCATCTTTGTGGCGCACTTCGATTCGCAGTTGGCCTTCCTCGCTTGCGTGCTGAATGGTGAGGCCGTCGCGGGGGTCTTGGGTGTAGGCAGCGTCAAACGCTTGCTGAATCTCGGTGATGTTCATGCTGCCCAGTGTAAAGAGAGGGGCCTCGTGCTGGATGCAAAAAATTTGCCGGGCCTTTACACTCGCTGTATGCACACTGCCGCATTTCTGGCTGCCAGCCTGGACGGTTTCATCGCGCGTGAGGACGGCGCGCTGGACTGGCTGCCCCAGCCGGAGGCCGAAGGGGAGGACTACGGGTACACCGAGTTTTTCGCCCGCATAGATGCACTGGTGATGGGACGCCGCACGTTTGAGGTGGTGAGCGGGTTCACGCCCTGGCCATATGGTGACAAGCCGGTGGTGGTGCTGAGCCGTACCCTCACGCCCGCCGACCTGCCCGTGCACTTGCCACTGCGGCTGCACGCGGGACCGCTGCTGGAGCTGCTGCGGCAACTGGAAGCGGAGGGAGTGCGCCGGGTGTACGCCGATGGCGGACAAGTGGTACAGGAATTCATCCGGGCTGGGCGGCTGAATGAACTCACGCTGACCACGGTGCCGGTGCTGCTGGGGCGTGGGCGGCCGCTGTTTGGTGCAGTGGGGGAAGATGTGCCGCTGGAGCTGCTGGAGAGCCGCAGTTTTGCGGGTGGCCTGGTGCAGAGCCGTTACGCCATAGCGGGCCGGCGCGTGCCAGATGGGGAAAAGGGCCAGAGCTGAGACGTCCTAGAGCCCCAGCAGATAGGCCACCACGCCCCAGCCGTTGACCAGCAGGTGGGCAGCCACCGGCCACACCAGGGAACGGTAGCGCCACCACAGCACGCCAGCGAACAGGCCAAACGACCCCTGAGCGACGATGATGCGGGCCAGGGTACCGGGCAGGTCGGCGGAGCCGTGCGAGCCCAGGTGCATCAGCGCAAAAGCGAGCGATGCCAGGGCAATGCCCGGCCACGCGCCCAGCAGCGCCTCCAGCCGGCTTTGCAGCAAGCGGCGGTAGAACAATTCTTCGCCAAAGCCGGCCGTAACAGCCGTTACAAGTGCGGCGACAACAATGGTCGTCATGTCGTAGGCCGAGCCGTCAAAAAGCGGATTCCAGGGGCCCAGCTGCGAGGTGATGAACCAGAAGGTCACCACGCCGAGTGGCACCCACCAGGGCCTGCCCTGTAAGCGCCTCGCCTGTAAGCGCGGAAGGCGGATGGCTCCGGGCAGCAGCCGCACCGCAACCAGTGGAAGTGCGATCAGCAGGGCCACTTTGGCGGCGATGTACCCTCCAGCCATCCCCGTACTCTGCGTCAGAAGCGGAAACGCCAGGGCCAGAGCCAGCAGCAGCGCAGCGGTCAGGCGCAAATTGCGCGGCTCGCCTGCGTCCACCGGCAGCCGCTGAGGGTGATAGGGTAGTGCGGCGGCCAGTGCAGCCGCAGCCAGCGGCGGCCCGATGATGGCCCACAGAGGCGCGGCCGCAGCGCCAGCGTCCGCTGAGAGAGGGAAGCCGGCGGGGAAGTTCAGCGCCGCATACCCGAGTGCTGCCACGTACGTGAGGGCAACGGTGGTCAAGACTGCTGTCCCAGTCCACGGGTGGGCAGGAGCGGATGGAGCTTGAGACATTCCTTTTAATAGCACAGATGTGCATAAAACTTGTATGCGGCTCGGGGCGTTACCGTTGATAACGGCGTAGATTTGAGTTCATAAGATGGAGGGGCAGTTGAACATAGCGAACTCGTTGCCAAGCTCGATGTAGCTTTTCTTTGAGGGCTGAGACTGAATGAGCACAGAAATTGCCCAGCACATTTCGCTTGACGTACGCCCACACCAGTTCGATGGGATTCAGTTCTGGTGCGTAGGGTGGGAGGAAGACCAGGGAGAGGCGTTCGTGGCTTGCCACGAACGCCTGAGTCGATTTTGCGTGATGCGTTCTCGCGTTATCCAGCACCACGACGACGTTCCCCTGAACCTGGCGCAGCAGATGCTGAAAGAACCGGGTGACGTCCGCACTGCGAATCGCCCCGGATTTGGTGTGCTGGAGGAAGCGTCCGTCCGAGGTGATAGCGCCTATCGTGGAGAGCTTCTCCCAGTTCGCTCTGACGCCCCACCAGGGGCGTAACGCCCCTGGGTGACCACGTTCGCCTTCGCACGCCTTTCAGCGAGAAGCCGACCTCATCCAGATAGATGACGGTGGCTCCCTCAGCGACCTTTTTTTTCCAACTCCGGCAGCACCTGTTCCTGCCAGGACGCGATCCGGAGTTCATTTCGCTCAGCTGCTCGACCATCTGGCATCTGAGGTGTGAAGCCAAGCTTTCGCAGGATTTTGCGGACGTGGTCATGGTGGTACCACACATCGAAGTGCCGTCCAATCAGCTCTGCCACGCGTTTTGTCGTCCAAGTTTCATCAGGGAACCCGTGCTGCATAGCACCCTCCCGCAGGAGGGTGCGGAGCTGTTCATGCTGAGCAGGAGTGAGGCGGGAAGAAGCCCCACGAGCAACTGTCGCCTGTAAGCTACCGTTCTGCTTCAGCCTGGCTTTCCAGGTGTAGACCGTATGGACCGACACCCCAAAGTGGTCTGCTATTTCCTGGTTTTTGTGTTCACCACGCTTGATCCACTCCAGAGCAGCTAAGCGGCGTTCCTCAAGCTGCGCACGGGAGAAGTGGCTTGGCTGCCATCCGGACATATACGAAGTGTAGCAACTCAGACCTCCACCGTTATCAATAAGCGGCGGAAACGGGCGGCCCAAGCAAAATTTCGTTCTACGATCCAGCGCTTGGGAAGCAGGACAAATCCCGATGCTCCAGCTGGTCGTTTCACAACGACCAGCTCAATATCCAGCAGTGCAGCGTCAATCTCTGCCTGTTCCCCGGTGTAGCCACCATCTGCCAGCACGACATCAATACAGTCACCAGTGACAGTCTGAATCTGGTGACATAGATCGTAGACCTGTTCGCGGTCTTGTTCATCTGCGGAGGTGACCAGCAGAGCAATGACATGGCCCAGAGTGTCCACCGCCGCATGCACCTTGCTGCCATTCCGCTTTTTCGCGCCGTCATAGCCTGATCGGTGACCACTTTCAGGTGTACTTTGCAGGGTTCGACTGTCAATGATGGCGACGGACGGGACGCTGTCCCGTCCAACTGCTGCACGGTCCATCATCCTCAAGTCATGGACCAGATTCTCGAAGCAGCCGTGCTCGAACCAGCGCAGCGCTTGCTGGTGAACAATTTTGTAGGGTGGGAAGTCGTGTGGGAGATATTCCCAGGGACTTCCCGTCCGGGCAATCCAGAAGAGGCTATTGAGGACTTCTCTGATGGGATAGATGCGCTGCGCTGTATCTTCAGGCGTCAGTAGAAAGTAGGGCAGGATGAACAAGTAGGTCTCATCATCAAGGTCGCTGCGATAGGCTCGGCGCGTCATCTCAGCTCAGTTTGCCTTATGCCGCAGATTCGCCAGGAGCAGAACATCGGTCGCTAAGTTCAATCGGGTTGCTGACACGCTCTAGACAGCAATAGCCTTTGTCGCCAATGATGGTTGGGCCTTCAAACTCTGGCCACCTGAGATTCAGCTCGTAACTCACCGTAACGTCGTGGAGGTTTGCAGGTCGGATGACGTACTGAACGATTTGTCCACCTGGTGTGACCCAGGCGTGCAACTTGTATCCGAAGAACTCACCCTGAGTTCCGAAACCCCACTTTGCTCCTGGGAATTGACAAAGATGAGTGCGTTTGGGACGGCAAATGGGGAGGGGCATCGAATCAATCACAACCTCGGCGCACGGCTGAGCTGGGCTGGCAACATGTTCCAAGAGTGGTAAAAGCTTGATGCCCCTGGTGTAAGCCTGTGTGTAGGAAGGAAGACCGTCCCGGTCTTCCTTGAGGATGTTCCACCAGATGGAAGCAAATGGATGCTTGAAGATGAGACGGGAGAGCAGCAGAGCAACCAGCATGGCATCTGTGACCTTCTGGTGCTGGCAGGATTTCCGGTCACTGAAGTGCTTCCTGGCCCAGAGATAGAGGTGGCGAATGACGTGTCGACGTCCTAAACTATGGTGGAGACGATATTTAGCCATGTCGTCTCTATTTTTATGTGCCTGAGACGCACTTCAACAGTGGTCGGTCAGGCCCTAAACGGCGTACTATCGCTGATCTTCAGCCTATGTGGTCTGTGTCAGCATAGTACCGTTACCTCTACCTCGAGATCTGCATCCTGCCAGGCCCGGTCCATGCTGACCACCGGCATGCCGAGGCGCTGACCTAAGGCCAGGCAGTAGCGGTCACCCAGACCGAGACCCAGAGTGGACGGGGTTGAAGCCAGTTGCCAACTCGTACGCACCAATCAAACATAGCTAACGGCTATTAGGGCGGAGATATGGATGACAGCTGCGATGGAATTTTTTCGGCAGCCAGAATTCTCGACACCGTCGCCTGGCTGACGCCGAAGAGCCGGGCGCAGGCTGCGGCAGTCTTTCTGCCTGACTTCACAGCTTCACGAATCTCTTCTTGCTGGGCCGCCGTCAGCTTAGGACGACGGCCCCCGACACGCCCTGCGGCTCTGGCCTGCTCAAGTCCAGCTTTCGTGCGTTCACGAATCATCGCCCGCTCAAACTCTGCGAAGCTCCCGACCATCTGCATCATCATCCGGCCAGCTGGAGTAGTCGTATCGATGTTCTCCGTCAGGCTGCGGAACCCAGCACCGCGCTGTTCAATCTGCTCAAGGATGGTCAGCAGGTCTTTGAGGCTTCGGCTCAGTCGGTCCAGTTTCCAGACCACGAGGACATCTCCTTCGCGGAGTTGCTCCAGGGCTTTGTGCAACTCCGGTCTATCCCAGCGGCCACCGCTGGCCTGCTCTTTGAAGACCTGACCCACCCCAGCTCCTTGCAGGGCCTTTAACTGAAGGGCGGAATCCTGGTCGCCTTTGGAGACTCGTGCGTAGCCGATCAGCATGGGGGAAAGCCTTGCACAAACGGAGACGCAAAGTCACACGGCATCTCCTGGTACGAACACTGTTAGAATATGGTATGCGAAAGACCCTTTCTAGGATTGGGAACAGTGAGGCCCTGGTCATCACCAAAGAGATGAAAGAGCTGACGGGCATCGGCAGCGAAGTGCAGATCGAGATTCAGGGGAACGCCATTGTCATCACACCGGCCCAGGACGCATCGCGTCCTGAGACCCTGGCTCGTCAACAACGTTTCACTCAGGCGCGTGACCAGGTGTTGAGTGAGTACGATGACCTTTTCCGCCAACTGGCCGATGCTTGAAGGTTTAAGCCGGGAAGAGGTGGAGGCGCTGCATGATGCTCAGATTGAGCGCTATGGCGGCTCGCCCGGTCTGCGAGACCCCGGGTTACTGGAAAGTGCACTGGCACAACCGGTGCAGGAGCTGTTTGGGCAGTTGCGATATCCCACAGTGCCAGCCCAGGCTGCGGCTTATCTCTACTACCTGTCACGCGCTCATGCCTTCGTCGATGCGAACAAGAGAACTTCACTGAGCTGTGCCCTGGTATGGCTGGCGCTCCATGACCTTCGGTTGCGCCTGAGTCAACAGGAGCTGTTCGACCTGACTCTGGCAGTGGCCCAGGGGCAGCTCTCGCTGGAAGAGACGATAGAACGTTTTGAGCGTGCAGTCTGGTAGCGCCCACTGCAAACCCCGTTGCACAAACCTGTTGCAAATAGTTTCAATTCTGCAATAGGTTTTTGAAAGGCGGGAACGCCGATTCCATCGCATGAGCAAAAGCCTTTCATAAACGTTCGTTTATGAAAGGGATCTGGAAAGAGATGTTGCGTGGGAATGACGGTTCAGTGTGCCACTTCATACTTACGCAGAGCTGAGAGCCCCATCCACAGACGCCAAGCCCAGAGCGCAGCCACTGCAGCGAAGACGCCAGCCAGTAGGGTGTCCCAACCTTGCCACCATCCAAAGGCACCCATCGTCATGACCATAAAGCCCATGCTGCTCAGTAGCCAGAAAGCGACCACTCGCGCTCTTCCCGCCAAACGCAGCACTGCGATGGTCAACCATCGCAGGGTGGGTATAAGGAGCATGGCCGCCAACGCCAAGCCGAACGCCTGAACAACCGAACCTGTCGCTTGAACGACAATGGCGTAAAAGACGTAGGTCAGGAACGGTGTGACCAGGCCACCTCTCTGCGGTTCATCCGCCACTGCTTGCCGCCAACCCGCCGCACTCAGGGCATAGCCAGGGTGGAGAAACTGACGGTCCAAGGTGGTCAAGTGGGCTTTCCTAAGTTGCCCGTTCGCCTGATGAGGGTCACCCCACTCGCTTAAAGTGTGTCTGAAAACTCTTCAAGTCACTATTTTGGCCAGTCGCTTGACCATCAAGCGAATCATGACCTCGTAGACGAGGTTTTCCGAGGTTTCTGACAGTGCTTCGTAATCTCTGGACATCCGCCTGGATTTGCCTATCCAGGCGAAGGTTCGTTCAACCACCCAACGACGTTTCAGCACGACGAATCCTGCTGGCACCTCCACCACCCGTGGAGGTGCGTCTTTTGGTGCCCAGGTACCCTGCCGGCCCGACCAAGGATGCTTGACGATTTCTAACGTCCAGCCCAAATGTTTTCTGATTTCAGCTCCCAATTTGCCGGTATACCCTTGGTCTGCCCAAAGATGTTGCATGCGTGGAAAAACGTTAGGCAAGTCTCGCAGCAGGAGGATCGCGCCGGCGCGATCCTGATAATCCGCTTCATGCACCTTGATTGCCATGACGAGGCCCATCGTATCAACCAGGATGTGCCGCTTTCGACCGTTCACTTTCTTCCCACCATCATAGCCACGAGGTCCGCCTGCTTCTGTCGTTTTCTGTCGTTTTGACTGATTGGCTGTCAATAATTCCCGCTGAGGGTGTTGGATCATGGCCAGCTTGTATGCGAACCCTTTCCCGCAAGACAGCATGAATCGCTTTCCAGAGACCCTGTTTCCTCCAGAGTCGGTGGTAGTGGTACACCGTCTGCCAAGGTGGAAGGTCATGCGGCATCAGCCTCCAGGCGATACCACCGCGAAGAACATAGAAGATCCCATTGAGAATGTCGCGCCAGGACCACTTTCTAGGTCGTCCTGTTGAACAGACAGGTGGAAATAGAGGTTCGAGGATCATCCATTCGGCGTTGGTCAGATCGCTTGAGTAGACGGACGACATACCCATAGGATCCACGAACACGCGGGAGATGAAAAACCCGCACCAGGAGGCTTTTCAGACACACTTTAGTAAAGACCTAGCTTAAACCCAGCCTCCCGCAACTTGACCCAGCAGTAGTGATGGGCCTGTCCCAACTCGCTATTGGTAGCACTACCTCCGATGGATAACTCGGTACCAGTGCCAAGTTTGCACACTGTTTCTCGGGCCGTGAGTTCTATTCCTTGTAGCCCAGGCAAGTGACGAATCTGCTGCTGCAGTTGATGACGAGACTCTTCCTCTAAGAAGGGGTGGATAAACAACCTGGACACCAGAACAGCTTAGCCAAAGCTAAATGTTTTATGAAGCCACCATTTGGGGATGTTTCTATCAGTCACCCTAGCGCCGCCCGGTACTGCCCGGCGGCGCTGCCTTATCGGCTGTGACCAGGGAGAACCTGGCCGCGCCGCCCAACCGCCCCGGCTCGTGCGGGCCAAAGCCGAGCCAAGGAAAAAGCCACTGGGATAACGGACCAGTGGCGAACTCTAGAAAGGTGTCTAGGACATGACTATAGCATTATCTGAGCAAATCCTCCCCGTCCACACCGAGCAGGGCCGCCTCTGGGTAGACGCCCGCACCCTCCACGCTCAACTGCATGTCGGACGCGACTTCAGCACCTGGATTCGCAGCCGACTGGAAGAAGTAGAGGCTGTGGAAAACCAGGATTTTATTGTTCTGGACGGCTCCCCTATTTCGGGGAGCAAGTGGGGCGGCGCCAATCGCCGCGATTACTGGCTGGTCCTGGACATCGCCAAGGAAATCGCCATGCTGGAGCGCAACGAGTACGGCAAGGCCATCCGGCGCTACTTCATCGAGGTGGAGCGCCGGTACCGCGAACGGCAGGCAGCGGCACTCGCCCTTCCCAATTTCAACGACCCCGTGGCCGCCGCCCGTGCCTGGGCCGACGCCAAGGAGCGCGAGCAGCAGGCCCTGGTCCTCGCGGCCGAGAATCAGGAGAAGGCAGCGGGCTTTGATGCTTTCCTTGACAGCAGCGGCCTGTACAGCATGCGCAACGCGGCCAAGCTGCTAGGCACGGGCGAGCGGAAGCTGTTCGAAATCCTGCGTGATGGTGGCGTGCTGATGAGCGCCGCCCGCGCTGGTGCCGAGAATCACAACGTGCCCTACCAGAAACACATCGATGCCGGGCACTTCAAGGTCAAGACCTCGCACAGCCGCGACGGGGAGCACGTCAGCCGCACGCCCCGCGTGACCCCGGCGGGCCTGGAGTACCTGCGCCGCCGCTTCTTCCCCGGAGTGCAGCTGCCCTTGCTGCTGGAGGATGCCGGTGACTGAGGTACCCACCGACCACCGCCCCGCCAGCGAAGTGGTGCCCGAGCTGCTGGCCCAGGCCAAGCAGCAGCCCCGCTGCCAGCTGGCAAGTGGCCACCACCTGATGGCCTACCGCAGTCCCAACACGGGCCGCCCGGCGCTGGGATTCGGGTTGGCCTACCTCTATCCCAGCACGGGAGAGGTGGAGCTGCTGCTGCGGCTGCTGGGCTGGGAAGGCGCCAGGACCCAGAAAGGGGCCGCGCAAAAACACGGCTGCTGGTGGGTCTTTATCGAGCCGCCAGCTTAAAGAACCACGTCTCAACTTCCATTCATGCGGAGGCCGCGCTATTGTGGGGGCACCCCGATTCCTGACGAGAAAACAGGAAAAGGAAAATCCCCCGCAGAAGATTGGCGTCCGAAGCGAGGGAAATTCCTAAAGGGCGAGTTTTTAGAGTTTTCGCAAAGTCGGTTGGTGCTGGGCACCGAACCACCTGCTTGCGTGTAGTGTAACGCGCCTACACGTCAGGGGTCAATCATAGACCCGCTGGGGGAGTGTATCCCCAAGAGCGTTTGAAGGATGCTCATGCATACCAGTTTGTCGGCAGTACGCCCTGAACAAGAGAGCACGGTCACCATCAGGGAAAGCTACTTGACCATCACCAATCAGGACGCTTGCTGCGCCGCTCTGCTGGACTGGGCAGAGCGCAAGGTGGGACGGGAGTGGACACGGTACTCCTCAGAGGAAATTACGCGGGCGCTCTTGGGCATCTATAGCACCAGGACCGTCGAGAAGAAGCTCAGGGTGTTGGAAAGCCAGGGTTTCCTGAGCAGGCGCCGCTCGCCTACAGACCGCTATGACCGGGCCTGGCAATACCTGTTGAACGTGCCTGCCGTGGCCAAGGCCCTAGAGGCGGTACAGAGATGATTCGCCGCCGCAAAAAAACCCAGCGCTTCACACAAATCAACAACGAACCTCTGCGCAACAGCGCGATGTCCCTCAAGGCGAAGGGGCTGCTGGCCCTGATGATGTCTGTGCCCGAGAACTGGGTCTTCAACATCGCATGGCTCATCAAGCAATCCAAAGACGGCCGGGATGCCACCCGCGCCGCACTGAAGGAATTGGAGGATCATCGCTACGTCATTCGCAGGAAGGTTATGTCCCCACCACCTAAGACCCAGTTCGTAGGGTGGGAATGGCTGGTGGACGACACGCCAATCCTCGACATCAACCCCGATTCCGTCGTGATTCTGGAAGCCGAAGAGGATGCGGAAAATCCGCAAGAGGAAGATGCACCCAAGCCAGGCCCAAGAGTGAAGGAAGGCGATGCCGACAAGGAATTTCCCGACTTACTGGAAACCCGTCTGTCGGCGGAGGAGGAGCGGGATTCCCGACTTACTGGAAACCCGACCGTCGGGAATCCCGACGTCGGGAAATCCACCACTACTAATACTGATCTTTTTACCAATACTGAAAAAGAAGAAGAAGCACCCGTACCGCAAGCTGGGGAGCAGGCCGCTGCCCCGAACGCATCTTCTTCTGAAGAGGCTTCGCCGGATGAACTGCTGGATGCCCTCTTGGGTGAATCCGAAGGTGGGGAGGTTGAGGGCCTCTCATCTCAGCCCACAAGCGACGCCCCATCTCGCACGCCTGACCTTTCAGAAATGACCACTGGCAAAGGTGGGCAGCAGGAAGACCAGCCCACTGCTGTTGAGAAAGTTCCGGCGGCGGGCGGCGCGGCGGCAGCCCCGGCAAACGAGGTGGCCGCCGTCAACGCGCAGCTCGACCGCTACTTGAACCGGCGCTGGCTGGCTCCCTACCAACTGGGCGACACCGTCATGCCGCCCCTGAGCACCGAGATCGTCGATGGCCTGGACCGCGCCGAGATTCCCCAAATGGTGAGTCTTGAGCAGCTGCGCGAGCTACATAACCAGACCCGGCGCAACATCAGCCAGCGCAAACGCGAACAGGCCACCAATCCCGGCTTGCCAGGCTTGAACTACACCACTGAGCTGCTGCGGATGCTGCACGAGTATGTCGAGCAGCGCCTGGTCGTCCGCGAAATGGCGCAGGAATACCAGGCTGATTTGCGTGCTGAAGCTGCAGCAGCCGCCCCCCAGGGTGAATCCGCCGGCGACCTGCGCATCAGTGGCCACAGCGAGTGGCAGGTGGGCGATCAAGTGATCTACATGCGCGAGCCACACGAGATTGTGCGCATCACGCGGCTCAAGATCACGGTGGCCCTGCTCAGCGACCGCGACATTGAGCACGACATCATCCGCAGCAGCATGGTTCAGAACACTCTGCGGCCCTACCGGCCCCAGCAGCGCACCGGCTGACGCTCCTGCCCTATAGGGCAGTGACCCGGCCGGGTCGTGTTCAGAGGGTTTCCGGCTTATGCCCTCAGCCTGATCCACTCTGGCGGCATGAAAAGCAAGCATGCCGAGACCTACTCCGTCCCTGCCCCCATGTGCATCTCTGAGCGCCGATACGACTGCGATTACGCGGACGACGCCCCAGAGCCCGACTACGGACATCTGTTTGTGAAAGAAGGCCCTTCTATGTCCAACCCCCTCCCCGGCCCCGCAGCGCGGGCGGCCGCCGACTGGTGGGCGCAGTTCCTCAGCGCGCCTGGCCCCGGCCAGCCCGATCCCACCCGAGATGTCCCTGGCCTCACCGGAGCCCTGATTCAGAGCGCCTGCAGCCATACCCGCTACACCCCCGCCCAGGTCCGGGCGTTCGCCGCAGAGCTGGCCGCCATCTTCCAAGCCCAACTGGATGCCGGAGGCCGCGCCAGTGCCTGGACCGAATACGGCCCCGATGAAGTGCTGACCTACGCCGCTCGGCAGGCAGGCTTCGAGCTGGACCCACTGGCCCTGCCGGCCAAGAGCTTCACGCTGCTGCAAGCGGGCTCTGGGCTGGTGGTGACCCGCCTGGGACCCGGCGGCACTCCCCAGATACTGGTGCCCCATGTGGAAGCCGCCTCCTAAGCCTAAAGGGCCGCCGCCGAAGCGTTACCAGCGCCCGTCCGGCGCTGCCCCGATGACCGTGCAGGAGGCCCAGCGCTTCGTGGGCCGCATGCGCGGCCTACTCAAGCCTGACGGGCACGACATCTTCTACCTCACCAACTACTGCTCCCGCGTCCTGCGCGTGCAGGTCGGTCATTTCCGCGACCTTGACCTGCAGGACGCCTATACCGTGGCCCGCCAGGCGACAAAGGAGTACCCAATGAATGACTCTCCCCCATCTCAAGACACCCTCCAGCCCACCCCGCACCCGAAAAGCTCCGGCCTTTCGGGTGTTCCTTTGGAGCAGGTGGAACTACTCCAGGACGAGTTGCGCAGCGCGCTGGCCGAACTTGACGAGTGTGGCCCCCAGGCGCCGGGGCTCGAAGACCGGGTGGCTGGATACCGTACCCAGCTGCTGAACCTGGGCGTCTCTAGGGAGGCCCAGCCTTGAATCCCGAGCTAGAACGTCTGCTGCTGGGCTGTCTGTGTCTTCGGCAGCCCACTTCACTGAATCAGGCGGTCACCCGGCTGTGCGGGCGCCGTCCAGACTTGCGTGAGGAGCTCACGGCGGGGGCTCAGCCGCCCAGTCTGGCCGGTGCAGAAGCCCAGCGGGTCTGGGCGACCCTTTGCCGCGAGGGATGGGGACGGCTCTACCGCACGGCCGGCTTGGTCCTCACGCCAGCGGGGGAGCAGCGACTGGATGAACTTTGGAACCGGAAGCGTGAGGACACTGGCAAATCTCGCATGACCGGAGGCAGCTCGTGAGCCGCGCCGCCGAACTCCTGGCCCAGGTCCGCGAGCTGGACGCCCGACTGGCCGAGCAGGGTCGGGACGCCGCTGAAAAGCTCTGGGATGAGGACCACCACCAGATCACCCTGGTCAGCTGGGCCAGAAACCATCTGGGTGACCTCCCCGAGCTGCGGCTGCTGCACCATTCCCCGAACGGGGGCAAGCGGCAGACCGTGACCCGCCGGGGCCGGACCTACAGCCCCGAGGGCGCGAAATTCAAACGCATGGGCACCCGCGCCGGCTACCCGGACCTGCTGCTCGACGTGCCGCTGCACGGGTACCACGGCCTGCGGATCGAGCTCAAGGACCTGAAAGGCAATACACCCTCGCCGGAGCAGCGGGGCTGGATTGTCGCGCACCGGCAGAAGGGCTACGCCGCCGACGTCGCCCGCGGCTGGCGGCAGGGCCGCATTCAGCTGCTGGCCTACCTCGCGGGCGAGGTACACGAGTGGTACTGGGTGCCCAAGAAAGGCACGGCCTGCGAATTGCCAGGCGTCGGAGCGGGATGAAGACTGATCTCCAGCTCCTCTTCTGCTAGTCCAGCGGGCGAGACGTAGCTTGATCTCCACAGCATTTCAGCTGTGGGTCCCAGTCTTGAGGGGCTGGAACTCCACCTTGATTTCCCGTCCCAGGGCCTGAGCCACCCGCTCCACACTGCTCCAGCTGTGGCCCGTGTAATCAGGGTCTAGCAGACGGCTGAGTGACTGCTGGGGCATCCCGGCGCGGCGAGCAATCTCTGCTTGAGATTCCCCACTGGCGGCCACCAATTCGCGCAGTTGCTCACTAAGCGGATTCGCACGCGGCGCTGTACGGGAAAGGGTCCGGATGTTCGTGGGCTTGCGGGGGTCAGTGTCCTCCATATAAAAGACATCCGGGTCCAGGTCCTGGCCGTCCTCCCAGGTGACCGAACGTCCGCGCGGGCCACAGCGGACGCCCTCAAAGTAGGCCCGGTCCTGCAGTGGGGCAAATACGCCAGGTCGCTCCATAAGGCGGCTGATGTCGGCATGTACCCGCACGCCGTCTTCAAATGTCAGGTGCAGCGTGTAGCCCTCACCGGCGGATACAGCAGTGATTTTCTTCATGGCGACTCCTCTCATTCCAGGGGGCTGATTTTGCCAGGGGCTTCATTGTTGCTGGCCGCGTTCCAGGCCTCCATAAGTTCTGCTTGGTGCATGGCGGCCCATTCCAGTACCAGACGGGTGGCCCGCTTCGATAACTGGCCCTCTAACACGGCCAGTTCCTGAATGCCGAATACCGCTTCGTCATCCCCATATTCCGCATGAAAGTGCGGAGGATTGTGATCGCTGAAGTACATAGTGATTCGGATTCCGAAGAAGCGGGTCAGCTCTGGCACATCTCTATCTTACATCAAATATGATGTAAGACAAGCTTAATATTCTCCTGGCTGCTGTGCCAGGGCCAAAGGATTCCGAGGTGACCAAGATGACCGACCCCAATTTGCTTATCTTTGCCGCCGAGCGCACCTATGCCATCAACGGCACCAATGGCTGGCACGACGGCTATACCCAGGCCGACGCCTTCACCAAAATCAGCCTCATCAGCACCGAAGTCCGCGAGTGGCAGCTGGAGAGCCGTCCGGGCAACGAGCAGCAGGCCCTGAACGAACTGGCCGACATCATCATCCGCACGATGGACACCTGCGAGCTGCTGGAGCGCGGGGGGTTTGCGCTGGCCCTAGTGATGGCTGGACCCTGCCGCCACCATCCACACCACAACAATCTGCTGCACATGGTCACCATGTACGGCCTGATCGAAGATGCCAAGCAGGCGTTCCGCAAGGCCCCAGCAGGGGAAATGCCGGCCAATGCTGCAGATGCGGGGCCGGAAGTCCTGAACGCAGTTCTGCCCCACCTGGGAGGGCTGGCCCTGTACGCCCTGATGCTGCTGGAGCACTACGCTGCACGCGAGAACCTCACCGCCCAGGACGTCATCACCCGCGTGCTGGACAAGAACGCGACTCGCGGGTACCGGCATGGGGGGCGGAGATTATGAGCCGCGATCCCGAACTGGACCGGAGCCTGAGCGCGGCCTGGCAGAGCCTGGAACAGAAGGCTGCCCAGGAAGGCCACCGTCCGCGTATCGCGCAGCGTGTGGCCGCCCTGCTCCCTCCCGATCTGGCCCCGGCGGTGCTGGAGCGAGAGCGTCTGGGCGTCCTGAAGTATGGCCAGTATCTGGACGACAACCATCAGCCCCAGCGGGCGCGGGCCGTGCATCTGGTGCAGGAGCTGCTTGATGGAGCCAACTACGCCCTGTGGCTGGCCTCCCCTATCCGCTCCCGTCTGCTGGCGGTCCTGCTGGCCTTCCTGGTGAAGTGGCTGTGCCGCCGCTACCACCTCACCGCCCAGGACATTATTGACGGGGGCAAGCGGTGAGCGAACAGACCTGTTCCACCTGCGACCTGTGGCGGGAACCTGCTAACCGCGCCGGAGTGCCGCTGCCGCATGTGGACGGACCTAAGAGCACTTGAGGGGTGATTAGGGCTGACTCCCCCATCGATCCACCTGGCTGTAGTAAGCCAGAGAAGAGTCTCTATCGTAAAAACTAAGCAGCTGCTCTTGAAAAACACTTTTCAGAACGGGCGCTGCCAAATCGTAGTCATTGCCAAGGCCATAAATACTCCCCCACCGCTCAATGCTTGCACTACTGATCCAGCGTTGAAAAAGTGGCAAATCACCCGCCCCCTCAGCATGAATGGTAACAGTGGGATACCAGTTCATTATCCTTGGCGCTGATGAGCCTTGACGCTGCATATTTGCCAGCAGTGCCGCCAATATCAGTAGCACCTCTGCTTCTACCAAAAGCGCACGGCTGACATTTCGCTGTTCTCCACGCTGTAATAAGACGTGCGCGGTAGAGCTGAGCCACCGACTGCCACTCTCTCTGGCGTATGCAGGATCGAAGGTTTCAGGATTGAACCGCATATTGGTGAAGGTCACTAGATGCACCTGTCCCGAACGCCTTGACATGAATGGGTGTTTGAAGAGTGCGGTCAAAAAGTCGAGCTGTTCAAGCTCGATGGCTGCCGCCACTACATGTAGTAGCAGCTCATGTTGGAACAGGCGAACGTGATCATAGACTCCTGAGTAGTGTGACTTCTCCTCTATCGCCTGACTGAGCCCATCTAAAAGATTCAGCCAGTCTCCGATTTGTAAGGTCTCATGGATCGAAAGCAGCTTGAAAGCTTCGACAAGAGTAATTTGCATAGGCGTGAGAGTGTCGAGTGCAGTTAAGACAGCTGATGCGGAATATTGCTCTAGGGCATCTGTTTCCCTTATCAGGGTGAGCGCTTGCGAGTGAAGGTCTCGAAGTGCTGGTCTCACTGTTCGCCCCGCAGTTGCTGCATGACGAAGCCCGCGCATTGCAGCAGTTCCCGAAGACACTGCAAGCTCAGGGTCCTCGTCTAGGAAAGCGGGGCGCGAGCCTCGAGGTGGTGGAACTGCGAGCGGCTTGTTATAAATGAAGCGCACAAGCGTCTCAATGTTGTCAGTCCACTCCTGCTCGTCTCGCATGTTGATGTGAATGGAGTTCCCGAACATCGTGGGCTTCTGGTCTCCAGAAAACATGACAGCCACAAAGCGCTGTTCTACAGACAGCCCGCCTTGTAACTGCTCATAAAGCTGGGGGCTCATGATGACCCCTTCCTTGCCTACGCCACCTTTACGCTCGTTGGCTTTAGTCACATAGTTGGGCTCGCAAATGGCAATCACTTTGTCTATACGGTTTGAGTTGGCGATCCCTTCCATATAGGCATCGGCATCAACACCCGGTTGCAGCACATACTGATCTAGAAGAACTTCAATTCCATATTCGGCAATAAGTTCGTCGGCTAGACGCCTTACGCGTGCCTTGTGCTCTCCGCCGTCCTGGTCATCGTTCCAGGCCTCAGTACCTGACAGGTTGCCTTGCATCCCCTCCTGGCGCGGGAAATGGAGTCTTCAAGAGGTCCAGAAAGAGCCTGAATTTCTCTCCGCCACACCGAAGAGTACGGCTCAGCTCCTCATACCCGTACCTCGCCCTGCTGACCGCAGGGCGACCATGTGTTTTGACACGTATGGGTTGCTGTTCAGTCCGCCATTCCCCCGCACGCAGCATCCAGGTCAGAGCTAGGGTGAGCAGCCCAAACAAGTTCCCCACCCGCTCCGGGTTGATCATGTGGGTTTGCTCCAGATTCAACCCTCTGGATTTCATGGCAGAGAAGGTGGTTTCGATGGCCCAGCGCTGCCTATAGACGTTGAGCGTGTCCCAGACGGATAAATCTGAAGCGACAATGACCCGCTCTCCCTCTGGGGAGAGCGTAGCGACCACTCGCATCCAGTCGCCCTGAACCCAGACCTTTTCAAACAGGGCTCGTGTTTGACCCGGCTCCAGTGACGCGAAACAGTCACGAGCATATTCACCGTCTACCACGGTATTGGCCCGAATACGAATACATCTTTTGATCCCGCTGCGCCGCAAAAACGTGAACCACTCCTGACCGAGAAACTCCCTATCCGCGATCAGGACCTTCCACCTGCGTGCGGGTAGGCGTTTCAGCAGTTGACCCACCAGCATCATGCGTGCCCTGGATTCACTGTTCCCGCCGTGCTTCAGTTCTTTCCAGGCGAGTGGAAGAGTAACGTTGCCCAGCACCACGCCGATGACCAGCAGGTTGAGATGAGACTGACCGTGCTTCCAGTTGGTGCGGTCCATGATCAGGGTCAGTTTTTCCTCAGGAAGCAGTGGAAGCAGGACATCTTGGATGTCCTGCTGGGTCAGGCCTGCACCATGTAGCACACGAGCCACCATACGCGTGATGGACGGTGTCGTCGCAGCACGGCCAATATGGAGCGCGATTTTGCGGTGGAGGGTGGATTCCGCCTGCAAAATGCCGAACAGGACTTCTGCAACGCAGCGCAGACGATCCATGCGGTGGTGTGGGAGACGCTCTTTCAGGTAGACCACGAATGTGTCAACATTCGTCAGGGCGGCTTTGGTTGAGTTCACACCTCCATAAGCCGCCTTACTTCCTCAGTAGGTGACAACTTCGGTTTGACCTCGTTCCAGACGGGAAGAACTCAAGAGAGAGCCCCATCAAGCTTGATGGGGCTCTCTCTTCGCGGTCTCCTGGGAGTGTGAAATCAACAGAATCCGCTGCCCAGCAGGCTACCGTACTGACCCGCCACTTCAAAGTACACGCGAGTCACCTCCGCATTGACACCCTTCAGCGGCTGATCGATGTGCTTCTGGCGATGATTGCCGCGAGGAGCATCAATCATCACGACCTGAGTCCTCACATGCCCGGTATCAGCACGCCGCAAGCCAAGAAAAGAAGGGCGGACCGAACCTTCCGGGATGAGCAGCTGGACATGGACTTTTTCATCGCTCTGCTCGTCGTCCATCGTTCCACCGGGGAAGGTGTTGCTGAGTCTGGACCGCACCAATTGGGAGCATGGGGAAACGCCCATCAATTTTCTGGTGCTTGGAGCCGTGGTTCATGGCTTCACCCTGCCCCTGATTTGGGTTCCTCTTGATGAGTCTGGGAACAGCCACACCTACGCCCGTATGTGGCTGGTGTTGAAGCTCCTCCGCGTCTTGCCAGCGAAACGCTGGCAAGGCCTGGTGGCTGACCGTGAGTTCATCGGTGCGGAGTGGTTCCGTTTTCTCCGTCGTCAAGGCATCAAGCGGGCGATCCGCATTCGGCACAGCGACATGCTGGACGACATGAATGGGAAGGAATGGTTTAAGCACGTCCAGCACGGGCATTTCCATGAAATCGACGAAAAGGTGTTCGTGTTTGGCGAACTCATGCGGGTGGTCGCGACGAGGTCATCCACAGGTGACCTCGTCATCATTGCCACAGATTTCAGCGCTCGGAAGACCTGGAAGCTGTACAAGCAGCGCTGGTCAATCGAGTGCACCTTCAGCAGCTTCAAGAAGCGAGGCTTCGACCTGGAGCGGACTGGGATTACGGAAAGGAGCCGTCTACAGCGGCTCTTTGGCCTGGTGACACTGGCCTGGATGTTCTGCTTGCGTCTGGGAGTCTGGCTCGGCCAGACTCATCCCATCCCGTTTTGAAGCACGGTCGTAGAGAGGTCAGCCTGGTCCGGCACGGTGCTCAGCATCTCGTAGACGCTCTACGGTGGAAACCCAAACAGTTCATGGCTGTCCTAGACCTGCTGACCCAGCCTTTTTGCCCACCAGGAGGGGCTGGAAGTGAAGTTGTCACCTACTGAGCCTTACTTCATATTTTTCTGCGACCCAGACAACGTTTCCTTCAACCTGTCAGGTACTGAGGCAGACTGTTATGTGCAAACATGAGAGATCAGTAAAACGCTCAGCAAACCAAGCTTAATTTTAATATTTCCATAGTGCATTAAATATATTCAGCTGCCGTAAAATACTCCAGCAGTCGGAAAGCCTATCTTCTATGCCTACTGCGTAGTCAGAAATAAAGATAAGTCGACTCATCTATTTAGTAGAATAGATGAGTCGATTCGGTTGTCAAAGCCTAGGCTGGCATCAACCAACGGTAGTGGCTGTACCAACGTGATCTACTGACAGGATGCCGGAGTGCCCAGCCTGTCAAAGCACACACACTGTCAAAAATGGGAAGGCCAAAAATGGCACCCAGACCTACTTATGTAAGGGTTGTGGCCGTCGTTTCCACCCGGAGGCCCGCCCTATAGCGCACAGTGAAGCGACCCGGCAACAAATTCTTGATGCTGTCCACGAGCGGATGAGTCTGAGAGGAGTACAGCGCGTCTTTGGTGTTCACCGCAACACCGTGATCCGGTGGATAAAAAAGGGGCCCGTGAAGTGATGCAGACTGGTACAGTCTGCATGACACCTCCAGAAGAAGTGGTCATTGAGCTGGATGAAATGTGGACCTTCGTTGCCAAGAAAAAACAGACGAGGTGGATCTGGATTGCCCTGGAGCGCAGCACCCGCAGGGTGCTGGCCTGGGTATTGGGTGACCGCAGTGAGCAAACAGCGTTCAAGCTCTGGGAACGCTTACCATTGTCCCTTGAGCAGCGACTGAAAGGGACGTTTTGCACCGATCTGTGGCGAGCCTACGATGAACCGCTCTTGGGGGTAAAGCGGCTAACCCGGAAGGGAGAAACGAATCATGTCGAACGATTGAACTGCACGCTGAGACAGCGGCTGGGTCGGCTTGTTCGTAAGTCGTTGTCTTTCTCGAAGACGGACGAAATGCTCGAAGCCAGCCTGACTCTGGCCTTCCACCGATACAACTTGTCACGTTGATGCAGCCACTACCCAACCAACTTGGGTATTTAAGAAGGGGAGAGCCTATGTGTTGAGTCGAGTCGCGTTGTGTTTAGAAGAAGCGCATTAAAGGTGACGATAAGGGTACTCGCGCTCATCAGCAGAGCAGCCCATTCAGGACGCAACAGGAGGCCCATGCTCGGATACAGCGCACCTGCGGCCACTGGAATGGCAAGCAGGTTGTAAATGGCTGCCCAGAAGAGATTCTGCTTGATTTTAGACTGTACCTGCCGCGACAAGCTGATGCTGGTCGCCACGCTGGCAGGGTCACTTTTCATCAACACCACATCAGCAGTTTCCACAGCTACATCCGTCCCTGCGCCGATGGCGACACCCACCTCGGCCTGCGCGAGCGCGGGCGCATCATTTACCCCATCTCCGACCATAGCCACCTTGCGACCCTGCGCCTGCAAGTCCTTGACTTTGTCCGCTTTCTGCTCGGGTAAAACATCGGCAATCACGGTATCAATGCCCAATTGCCGGGCCACCGCTTCAGCAGTGGTGCGGTTATCCCCCGTAAGCATGACTATCTGTATGTTCAGTTCGTGGAGGCTTTGGACCGCCACTTTGGCGGATTCACGGGTACGGTCAGCTACCGCAACCAGGCCTAGCAATCTTCCATCGGCTGCGACATACATCGTCGTTTTACCGTCGGTAGCAAGTTGTTCAGCCTGGGAAGTCAATCCGGCTGTTCTAATCTGCTGTTGCTCCATCAGTTTGCGGTTGCCAATCAAGACTTGAACGCCATCTATCTGTGCTTCTACGCCCAACCCTGATAGCGAATTGAAGGCCTGCGTCTGGCTGAGCACTACGCCCTGTTCCTCCGCGCCACGCACAATGGCCTCAGCCAGTGGGTGCTGCGAAAGCTGGTCTGCCGAAGCCGCAAAGTGCAGCAGCTCGGTTTCCGAGGTTCCCTGAACGGGAATGAGGTCAGTCAGAGCAGGTTTGCCTTCGGTCAATGTGCCCGTCTTGTCAAAGATAACCGTGTTGACGCTCGCATTGGCTTCCAAGGCACCCGCATTCTTGAAGAGTACGCCTTCTTTCGCGCCGCGTCCGACCCCAACAGTGATGGCCGTGGGTGTGGCCAGCGCTAAAGCGTCAGGGCAGGCAATCACAATGGCAGATACCGCTACAGTCAGGGCGAAAATAATGTCCTGGCCCAATAGCGTCCATATGATGAAAGCCAGTAAGCCGCTGCCCAGAGCCACGAAGACCAGGTACTTCCCGGCGGTATCCGCCAGTTGCTGTGCTGGAGCCTTACTAGCCTGCGCGTTCTGCACCATCTGCACGATGCGCGACAGGGCGGTGTCGGCCCCAACGGCGGTGGCCCTGAACTGAAACGCGCCATTCTGGTTCACGGTGCCGCCTGTGACCTTCGACCCGCTGGTCTTGGCGACGGGCACGGGTTCCCCACTGATCATGCTCTCGTCCACATAGGACTCCCCGCTGACCACCTCGCCGTCCACGGGTAAGCGGTCTCCTGGGCGGATGGCGATGATGTCCCCGGCGATGACCTGCTCCACTGGAACTTCGACTTCTTGCCCATCACGAACCACACGGGCAGTTGCGGGTGCCAGCTTCAAGAGGGCTTCTACTGCCCGCCCGGTAGCAAAACGTGAGCGCATTTCCAACCAGTGCCCTAGCAGGGAAAGGGTAGTCAGCATGGCCGCCGCCTCGAAGAACACATCCTGGCTGCTAAGCGCCGCAGTGGCCCAAAGTGAATACAGATAGGACACGAGAATGCCCAGGGCGATCAGGGTCATCATGTTCGCCTCGCCCCGCCGCAGGGCACGCCACGCCGCCGAAATAAACGGCCAGCCGCCCCACCACACCACCGGGGTTGCCAGGATCAGCCCGAACCAGTTCATGCCGAGGCCGAAGGGTGGCATCGCCCGGAAGCCGATGGCCTCCCCAATCGGGGAGTACAGCACGATGGGCAGGGTCAGGATCAGCGATACAACGAAGCGCCGCAGCATGTCATTCACCATCGCTGCGCCGTGGCCCGCATGTTCGTCATGGCCAGCGTGGCTCATCTGATGCCCAGCGTGAGGGGCGGCAGAGTGATGGTGGGCATGCTGGTGTTGTTCGTGGCCTATAGCTGGCTGGCCCGGCTGCGATTGGGAAGGGCTGCATTTCTGGCAGCTGCAAACGTAACTCGCCTGTTCGATGCGGGTTCGAAGGGTCTGTTCACTTGTCTGTGCCGGGTCATAGCCCAGGTGCGCCACGCTTCGGGTACGGTCCAGGTAAACACTGGAGACTCCAGGTAACCGTTGCAGAAAGTCTTCCGCACCCTGTAAATCTGTTCCGCCAGAGCAGTTTTTCAGCGCCACTTCCAGTACGCCCCGCTGAGTGCGTTGATGAGTCATAACATCGTCCCTCCTGCCTGAACTGTAGAAGGGAAGTATTCAGCTCTTGTAAGGCTCAAGGCTGGGCCAGAGGCAACGTGAAGGCAAAGGTACTGCCTTTCCCTGGAGTGGAGTCCACCTCTATCTCTCCACCCATCGCTTCAACCAGACCTCTGGAGATGGTCAGGCCAACGCCGCTGCCCCCTTCGCCCCGTGAGCGAGCCGGGTCGGCGCGGTAGAAGCGCTCGAAGATACGCGGGAGATGCTCACCAGAAATTCCGGAACCTGTATCGGCTACCATAAAACGGACAGCGCGGCCCTGCGTCTTGGCCGTGACCGTCACCTGGCCTCTAGGTGGAGTGTGGCGCAGGGCATTACTCAGCAGATTGGCTAGAACCTGCAAACTGCGTTCCTTATCCGCCCATAGCAAGGGGAGAGGAGCTACTTCGACCACTAGAGTCACCCCCTTATCTTCGAAGAAGGGCATAAAACGCTCCTGCGCGGCTTCCAGCAATTCCTGTGGCGACATGGTGATGGAATATAATTCCATCTTACCTGCCTCGACCTTGGAAACCAAACTCAAGTCACGCACCAGCCTATCCATGGCTCCCACTTCACGGCTGATGGCTCTAGCGGCGTGTTCTGAAGTCATCACCCCATCCTGCATGGCATCGGCGTACCCTTGCAGGGCGGCCAGGGGCGCACGCAACTCATGGGCCACGTTGCCGATAAGTTCAATGCGTCCCTGCTCCACTTTCTCCAAGGTCCCTGCCATCACATTGAAATTGTGGGCCAGGTCGGATAGTTCATCCTGGCCTGCTTCTGGCAGACGGCTGGCGTAATCCCCCTGCGCGATGGCGCGGCTGCCTTCATCTAGCAGTTGTACACTGCGGCCCATGCGGCGTGACATCAACCAGGCGGCAAATAGGGCCGCGCCGCCCGCCAGCGGTAGTGAAGCTAGCAGGGCGCGGGTCAGCGTGGTGCGTAAGCCCTGTTCAAGGTCAGCCCGTAGCACGGAACCTGCTTCTCCAGGGGTAGCTATCATCTGCGTCATGTGGTCAACATGGTCTCGGTAGAAGGTGGGGGCCAGCCACTCGGCCAGCAAAAAGATGCCGAAAGCAGCGAGCAGAATAACCAGTAGATGTGAAAGCAGCAAACGGGGGAAAAAGCGCATCAGCTATTCTTCCCGGAAGCGGTAGCCGACTCCGCGCACCGTTTCGATGAACTGGGGATTGTCGCTGGTGTCTCCCAGCTTCTTGCGTAGACCTGTGATGTGGACATCTACCACGCGCTCGGTTCCCAGGAAGTCGCTCCCCCAGACACGTTCAAGCAGCCTTTCACGGGTCCACGCCATGCCAGGATGCTGCGCCAGCGCGGTCAAGAGGTCAAATTCCAACTTCGAAAGTTCGAGCGGCAGGCCACTCAGGGAAGCCGTGTGGGAGCGTAAATCTATAGAGAGATCGCCGATACTCACCTCTTCACGGACTCCCACTCGCCTGAGCAGGGCGCGCACACGGGCCATCACCTCGCGGGGGCTGAACGGTTTGACCACGTAGTCGTCCACTCCGAAGTCCAGGCCCCGCAGCTTGTCTTCCTCCTCGCCGCGGGCCGTCAACATTAGAATGGGAAGCTGCATATCGGCGGCCCGCGCTTCACGGACGAGGTCCATGCCCGAAACACCAGGCAGCATCCAGTCAATGATGGCGAGGTCGGCCCGTGGTAGCCCTTCACGGGCTCCAAAGCCGTCACTAGCGCTGAGTACAGTGTGGCCCTCTGCAACGAGGTAAGCCTGCAAAATTTCAAGAATGGCAGGATCATCGTCGACAATCAGGACCTGGGACATGCTTCAGTTTATTTCTGTGGAGGTTACTGGAGCAAATACATCTGAAAGTCATAGATTTCCTGTGCCTGTGCCCGCGTGATGTCACGCGCCAGCGCCAGCACTTCCGGATTCTCAGACTTCAGCAAGGCGATATTGGCCATCATAATGGCGCTGCCGTGGTGCGGAATCATGCCCTTGACGAACGCCGCATCCTTGTCCTTGGCCTGTTGAATTTCACTGACCATGCCCGTCATCATGCCGTCCATCTCTGCCGCCATCCCGATATCAGGGCCACCGTAGGGCTGAAGCATGGTGGTCATTTGACTGATTTCCGTCTTCTGAGCAGCAATGATGCCTTCTGCCCAGGCTTTGACCTGTGCATCCTGAGTCGTTTTCAGAATTTCCTGACTCATCTCCACGGCGGCTTGGTGGTGGGGAATCATCATGCTGAGAAAGGCTCGGTCCAGCTTCTGACCGCTCATGGTTTCTAGGCCGCCCATCATACTCATCATGTCGCCAGCACCCATCTGCTGGCCCATGTGCATTTGCGAGTGGTCCATCATCTGGCCCATAGCGGGCATCTGATTCATAGGGGATTGAGCGTTGACACTGGTCGTTACCGTGGGTTGGCCGCCACCGGCCATCAGGTTAGGGATGGTGGTCATCGCCAGGGCACCAGAAGCAATCGCAGCAGCAGCTAACATTCCAATTCTTTTCATCGTTTCCTCCTGCCCAAAGCTTAAGCAGGAAGTATTCAGCCTTTGTAAAGCGGGCTCAGTACCTGACAGGTTGCTTTTCGGCCCCTCCTGGCGTGGGAAATGGAGTCCTCAAGAGGTCTAGAAAGAGCCTGAATTTCTCTCCGCCCCACCGCAGCGCACGGCTGAGCTCCTCGTACCCGTACCTCGCCCTGCTAACCGCAGGGCGACCATGTTTTTTGACACGTATGGGCCTTGCTGAAGCTCGCCATTCACGCACGCGCAGCATCCAGGTCAAGGCCAAGGTCAACAGACCAAACAAGTTCTCTACTCGCTCTGGTTTGGTCATATGGGTTTGCTCCAGATTCAACCCTTTGGATTTCATGGTAGAGAAGGTGGTTTCGATGGCCCAGCGCTGCCTATAGATGGTAAGCGTGTCCCAGATGGATAAATCTGAGGCGACGATGACCCGCTCTCCCTCTGGGGAGAGCGTAGCCACTACTCGCATCCAGCTCCCCTGAACCCAGACCTTCTCAAACAGGGCACGAGTTTGACTCGGCTTCAATGGCGCAAAGCAGTCACGGGCATACTCACCGTCTACCACCGAATACGAATGCATCTTTTGATCCCGCTACGCCGCAGGAACGTGAACCACTCCTGACCAAGGAACTCCCTATCAGCAATCAGCACCTTCCACCTTCGTGCTGGTAGACGTTTCAGTAGTTGACCGACCAACATCATGCGTGCTCTGGATTCACTGTTGCCACCGTGCTTCAGTTCTTTCCAGGCAAGTGGCAGAGTGACATTGCCCAGCACCACGCCGATGACCAACAAATTGATGTGAGACTGACCGTGCTTCCAGTTGGTGCGGTCCATGATCAGGGTCAGTTTTCCTTCAGGCAGCAGTGGAAGCAGGACATCTTGGATGTCCTGCTGGGTCAGGCCTGCACCATGCAGTACACGAGCCACCATACGCGTGATGGACGGTGTCGTCGCAGCACGGTCAATATGGAGCGCGATTTTGCGGTGGAGGGTAGATTCTGCCTGCAAGATGCCGAACAGGACTTCTGCAACGCAGCGCAGACGATCTACTCGGTGGTGTGGGAGACGCTCTTTCAGGTAGGTCACGAATGTGTCAACATTCGTCAGGGCGGCTTTCGTTGAGTTCACACTTCCATAAGCCGCCCTGCTTCATATTTTTCTGCGACCTAGACAACGTTTCATTCAACCTGTCAGGTACTGAGAGCGATGTGGATGTTTGCGTGGTCATGACAGATGTTTTCTGGGGCGACTTTACCGAGGCTCCAGGAGAGAACTTGGAAAGCTATGGGTTCTTGCCTAGCAACCGGATGTATGAAGATGACCGTGAGTTGGTGCGGCGGGCGCTCGTACAGAAGTTTGGGTCAAGCGGATTCACTTCGGGCAAAAAAGCCTTCGATGTACATGGTGTGGCTGGATCGCGTGTTGATGCCGATGTGGTACCTGCATGGCTTTTCCGCTCATTCCACGGTCGGGGTATCTATGGGCAGCCCATCGCGAGAGAGGGAATCGCTTTCTGGACTACCGATGGCAAGCAAGTCATCAATGTTCCCGAGCAGCACATCATCATGGGCAGGCAAAAAACAACGCAACCAACCACCGCTTTATTGATAACGGCGTAGATTTGAGTTCATAAGATGGAGGGGCAGTTGAACATAGCGAACTCGTTGCCAAGCTCGATGTAGCTTTTCTTTGAGGGCTGAGACTGAATGAGCACAGAAATTGCCCAGCACATTTCGCTTGACGTACGCCCACACCAGTTCGATGGGATTCAGTTCTGGTGCGTAGGGTGGGAGGAAGACCAGGGAGAGGCGTTCGTGGCTTGCCACGAACGCCTGAGTCGATTTTGCGTGATGCGTTCTCGCGTTATCCAGCACCACGACGACGTTCCCCTGAACCTGGCGCAGCAGATGCTGAAAGAACCGGGTGACGTCCGCACTGCGAATCGCCCCGGATTTGGTGTGCTGGAAGAAGCGTCCGTCCGAGGTGATAGCGCCTATCGTGGAGAGCTTCTCCCAGTTCGCTCTGAGCCCCACCAGGGGCGTAACGCCCCTGGATGACCACGTTCGCCTTCGCACGCCTTTCAGCGAGAAGCCGACCTCATCCAGATAGATGACGGTGGCTCCCTCAGCGACCTTTTTTTTCCAACTCCGGCAGCACCTGTTCCTGCCAGGACGCGATCCGGAGTTCATTTCGCTCAGCTGCTCGACCATCTGGCATCTGAGGTGTGAAGCCAAGCTTTCGCAGGATTTTGCGGACGTGGTCATGGTGGTACCACACCTCGAAGTGCCGTCCAATCAGCTCTGCCACGCGTTTTGTCGTCCAAGTTTCATCAGGGAACCCGTGCTGCATAGCACCCTCCCGCAGGAGGGTGCGGAGCTGTTCATGCTGAGCAGGAGTGAGGCGGGAAGAAGCCCCACGAGCAACTGTCGCCTGTAAGCTACCGTTCTGCTTCAGCCTGGCTTTCCAGGTGTAGACCGTATGGACCGACACCCCAAAGTGGTCTGCTATTTCCTGGTTTTTGTGTTCACCACGCTTGATCCACTCCAGAGCAGCTAAGCGGCGTTCCTCAAGCTGCGCACGGGAGAAGTGGCTTGGCTGCCATCCGGACATATACGAAGTGTAGCAACTCAGACCTCCACCGTTATCAATAGTTGCTTGAAGTCAAGGAACACATTGCTCTGGCTATCCTGAGCGGGGAACACACCGCCGCAGAAGCTGCTCGTGAATACGAGGTCAGCGCGAGCTTGATTCGTACCTGGCGCGCGCAGTTCCTGGAAGCGGGCCGTGCTCACCTCCAAGGAGCCAAGCCAGATGCGGCCCAGAAGAAGTCAGGGAGGTCAAGCAGCTTAAGGCTATTATTTCGGACAAGGAATAGTCGCTTTAGCTCCCAAGAAAATCCGGGCTCTCGGAGCGTAGATGGACTCCTGTCGTGCTGCCAGGAGTTGCCCAGAGACCACCCGAAACTCAGCCTCAGCAAATTTGCCGGCGAGGTTGGGCGTCCATACTGCGTCCTACGCGGTGCCCGGCAGAAGGCGCTATGTTCTGTACAGTGCACTGAGCAATGCCAGCACATCCTGGAAGCGGTGAGATTCAAGGCCTTGGAAGAGCTACTCAGCAACTACCGTCCGGTTTGTCAGGCCCTGCAACAGGATGCTTAGCAGCCTCCTCCTGGCCTACATACCGTCCGTCGCTGTATGGCGGAGTTGAAGGTGCTTCTGATCCAGGCGCCTGCGCTTACCGACCATATCGATGTTCTACCGTATCTGCTGCTGGGTTTCTTCTTCCGAGCGTTCGAGCCCTCATTCCGGCCAAGTGGGTGCCGGCGTAGACGCGCTGGTCTTCCTCTGTGGACTGCACAGAATGCTGGTCAGCAGGCTCCCCTTACTACGAACCGCATACCCGCCCGTGACCATCTGGCCGAGCAACCCACAGGCCTGTACGTTCTCGCTTTTGCTTACTCCGTGAGAAGTGCTCTGGCAGCCGCTTCTGCTCCGCTCCACTTGGTCAGGAGTGCCAGGAATGGACTGGGGCGGGCAGGCAATTTTACCTGGCTGGCAAAGTGGTACTCCACCGTGCATTTTGTGCCCCGGCCAATGAAGTGTACGGCGCTGAGGTATCCCTTCTCGACCAGTTCCTGGTGGGTCGTCTCAAGGTCGCGCTGGATTTTGGTAGGGGGTTTGTTCTCCGGAGCAGCTGACCTAAAGGATCGGGAGGCCCCACACCTATCTGGATCCCAGCACCGAAACACTACACTGAACTCTGTGGCAATGAGTGACCAGAAGGAAAGATTGTCTCTAAGCGGCAATCCTGAGCCTGAAGTCGTGGACATCCTCTGGATGGATGACCGACATGTCCATGTCCTGTGCTCTGATGGCGATGAAGTCACCTGGCCCATCGGGGTCATGGTCGAACATCTCCAGGGCGTTCAACGCCTGCAAATCCGTGTCATAGACGGCGACCTGGATCTCGTTCCGCTCTACACAGAGGTTGTTTGCGCTTGAACAAGCCAGTGTTACGCCTGGATAGAGGCACTTTGGTCATGCAGGAGCCACCGGAAGTGGTGGGAGACCACTTCACCTGGGACCAGCGCAGCCAGTCCTACCGTGCCAGAGGAATGGACTACCGCGATATAGCCCTGGGGTTGCGGGAAGCGGGCATCGCGTTCGAAGACCGCGCCAAGGCCTTCGGAGAGCTGAACCTCACCTACACCCGCGAAATCACGCCGTATCCACACCAGGCAGCCGCCCTGACCGCCTGGAAACAGGCGGGCCGCCGTGGAGTGGTCGTCCTCCCCACCGGAGCCGGAAAGACCCTGGTCGCACAGCTGGCGCTGAAAGACACGCCCCGCAGTGCCCTGATTTGCGTTCCTACCCTGGACCTGTTGCAGCAGTGGTACAGCGGCCTGCTGGCCGCTTTCCCGGATACGAATATCGGGCTACTCGGGGGCGGCAGCCATGACGAGTCTCCCCTGCTGGTCTCTACCTACGACTCTGCCGCCATCTACGCCGAGGAACTCGCCGGGCGGTACGCCACCCTGATTTTCGACGAGGTGCATCACCTACCGAGCGACTTCCACCGCTCGGTCGCGGAGATGTGCATCGCCCCCTACCGCCTGGGGTTGACTGCCACGCCCAAGCGCAGCGATGGACGGGAAGCAGACCTGGGCCGTCTGGTCGGGCCGGTGGTGTACAGCGTCTCCCCTGACGAACTTTCCGGCGACACCCTCGCGGATTACCGTGAGGTCATCATCCGGGTCAAGCTCAGCCCTACCGAGCAGCAGCGCTACGACGAATGCATGGCTCTGCGCAACGAGTACCTGCGGATGACCGGCATCCGCATCGGGTCCATCGAAGGCTGGCAGCAGTTCATCCGCTCCAGCGGCACGCTGGAGGGTCGACGCGCTTTCCTGGCTCACCGTGAAGCCAAGAGCATCGCTTACGGCACCGAAGGCAAGCTGCGGGTCCTGGAAGAGATCTTGGCCCAGCATCCAAGTGAGCGCACCATCATCTTCACCAACGACAACGCGACCGTCTACCGCATCAGCCGCGAGTTCCTGATTCCGTCCATCACCCATCAGACCCCCACCAAGGAGCGGCACACCCTGCTGGAACGGTTCAGGGCAGGCGAGTATCGCCTGCTGGTGACCAGCCGGGTGCTCAATGAAGGAGTCGATGTCCCGGAAGCGAGTGTCGCGGTCGTGCTTTCCGGAACGTCCACCGAACGCGAACACATCCAGCGGCTGGGCCGCATCCTGCGCAGGGCACAGGGAAAAAAGGCGGTGCTGTATGAGGTCATCACGGAAGGCACCACCGAAGAACGGATCAGTCAGCAGCGACGGGGGCAGTGGCAGCCTGCCGGTGAAGCGGGTCCAGATATCGGACCCATCTGGGAGACGTTGAATGCTCCCGACTGAACTGCTGTCTTTCGGAGTCAAGGGCGGCGTGGTAACGCCACGCCGGCTCAAGCCGACCGAGGGGAATCTGCAGCTGGCGGAAACCCTGACGGGCACCTTCGAGGAGCACCTCGGTCGTCCACGTTTCGAGCTGGACGAAGCGCTGGCCGAGATTGAACGGGGCCGCCGTGACTTCAAAGTGATTCGGGGACTGGCCCACCTGCTGACGCAGCAGTCCACCTTCGAGGCGGCGGGTGGAGTCCCACCGGAGCGGGTCCGTGAGAAGGTCTTCGCCCTGGCGCAGGAAGGGATTCCCAGCCGCCGGCGGACGGCGCAGGTGCTCGAAACGGCCAGACGGGAACTGGGGATCAACGATTCCCAAAACCTGAGCCATTTGCTGTACGCCGACCTGCCCGACCAGCAGACCATGACCCAAGCGCCGCAGCTCTCCCCTACCGAACTGATTCAGCGCTACGACCTGGCGAACGCTCAGGGGATGCTGTACCGTGCCTACTCGTTGGTGATTACCGCCCGGCGCAACCAGCCCGCCCGCTACAAGCAGCTGCTGCAATACACCAAGTTCTTCGGTCTGATGCTGACGGTGGAGGGTGACCCGAAATTCGGGTTTACCCTCACGATGGACGGGCCCAGCAGTCTGCTGGGCAGCACCACCCGCTACGGTCTGGCAATGGCCAAGTTCCTGCCGGCCCTGCTGCATGTGACCAAATGGGACCTGACCGCTGAAATCAAGGCCCGCAAAGACCTTGCCTGGGTGGACCCCAAAGACGACGTCTGGACCTTTGAACTCACCAGTGAAGATGGGTACGTCAGTCACTACAGGGAACCGGAAGAGCACGACAGTGCTCTGGAAGCGGGCTTCGCCGAGCGCTTCAGCAGGCTGGACACCGAATGGACTCTGGAACGTGAAGTGGACCTGGTGCCCGTTCCTGGTGGAGTCATCCTGCCCGATTTCCGCCTGGAGCATCCGGATGGCCGCAGTGTGCTGGTGGAAATCGTGGGGTACTGGAGACCGGAGTACCTGCGAAAGAAGTTCGAACTGCTCCGCAAGTCGGGCCGTGACGACGTTATCGTCTGTGTCTCGGAACGCCTCAACCTCGACAAGGCGGGAGTCAAACATTCGGATTTCAGGGGCCGCACCGTCTGGTTCAAAGGCGTGCTGAAACCGCAGGACGTCCTGGCTCTGGCGGAAGCTGGGGTGGCTAAAGAGGCCTAAGCAAAGCGCTTCTCCGCACAGCGACGCTCCGTATGCAGCAAGCCGCCAATGGTCGGAGATTCCTATACGGCGACACTGGTGTCGCCATTTGATTGGGGGCTGCATCCTACCTGATAAGCGGCCGAGATTCACAGCTCCCCAGGACGTACCCTCCCCCGTAGTCAATCGCCGCCCAGATGCTGGATGATGAGGCAACCATGCCGCTGCTGTTTGTCCACGGAGTCGCCATTCGTCAGGAAGACGCGCCTGAATTCAAAACCCTGCACAGCCTGACAAGCGGGGTCGACTGGACGGCTATTTCGGCCCTGCTGCGCGAGTATGTCGCGCCTGTCATGCGCCCAGATGCGCCGCAGGACGTGAGTCTGGAGTGGCTCTACTGGGGCGACCTGGGAGCCACCTACCGTGGTGGCGGGCGCTTTCGGGGGACCTTCGAACCTGAATCACCGCCCGTGCCGCATCCGCTGGAAGCCTCGGCTCAGGCACAAGCGCAGTGGCTGGAAGACCGCCTGCTGCCCCAAACGCCCGCCGCACTGTGGCCCGCGACCATAGAAGCCGCCGCCCTGACGGCGGAGGACCAGACAGTGCGGCTTCTGGCTGCTGAACTTTCCGAACCGGCGCGCAGTGAAGTGCTGCTGGCCGCTGTAGAAGCCCGCCGTCAGAATCACACTACACTGCGCTCAACTCCACAACTTTCGGCTCTGCTGCTGCGCTGGGAAGAACGGCGGCGGGGACGTCTGCAACAGGCTTTCCGGGGAGTACGCCGCCCACTCGAAGACTTCGGACCGATTTTCCTGGGCGACGCGCTGACCTACTTCACCTTGCGTGGCACCCCTGAGCAGCCTGGACCAGTCCTGGAGCGGGTACTGGCTGCGCTCCAGCAAGCAGACGCTACCGCCAAACGCAGTGGCGAACCCCTGGTGGTGCTGAGCCACAGTCTGGGTGGGCAACTGGTCTACGACGTGCTGAGCAGCGTGGTGCCTGCGCGGCCCGACCTGGCGGACTTGCGGGTGGACCTGTGGTGTGCGGTGGGCAGCCAGCTTGGGCTGTTCAAAGAACTGGGCCTAATGTTGGAAGACCACTTTCCCGCAAGCACAAATCATGCAGATGCCTCGCCCCTGCTAAACCATTTGGGCTACCTGTGGAATGTCTGGAGTTATGGTGACCTGCTCAGCTTTCGCGCTGAGGGCAGCATTCCCTCCGCCCACGACGCGCCCTTTCCACTGGGTGGGCAAGTTCAGGACGAACACCTGGCCTACTTTCACCAGCCGCACTTCTACGCGGCTCTGGCGGCCAAACTGCGCAGTCTTACGAGATGACGGGGCTTATGGGATGCATCACCCTCAACCAGCCGGCCAAGCGGTATGGCTGGGGCCGTTCGTCCAGACCGAGTAGGTCATGTGTGTTTCCAGCACATCAACGCCTTCTCAGAGCTTTGCCCAGTTCGAGAGGCCTTATCCACCAGCCCCAGGCCGAAGACATTGTCCAGATGGATGAGCGGCTGAGGTTCATCACAACCTCGACAGGGTCTTGACCGTGCAGATAAGCGCTTTACGGGACCAGCTTGAATCACATATCGGCCGTCTTGCCTCTTCGGTACTTGCCGGCTTGGGAACCTTTACGGGCGACGATCTCGGGCCGCAAGCGACAAACTGCCAAACGGGCACGTTGACTGCGACCATTCTACAAATGGTATTAAGTTTCTGTGGGGCGACACCAGTGTCGCCAGATTTCGAGCACAGAGATATCCGCCAGATAACTCAAGGCGGCGTTCAAGAACTAGAGATTCCTCTACGGCGACACCAGTGTCGCCGGTTGCAGATGAACGCCAGAACACACAGAATGTTCTTATGACCCAACAGGCAAGGACCCAAGTCATCATGACGTTTATTCACGCAGGTGGCGCGGGGAAGACGACCACCACCCGTGATATCGGCGCAGAGCTGGCGCGGCGCGGCTACCGGATTCTGCTGGTAGATCTGGACCCGCAGGCAAATCTCACCTACTGGCTCGGTGTCGTGGGCCTGCCGGTAGAGCAGACCATCGTGCCGGTCCTCCGCGACGGTGCGCCGCTGCCTACACCACAGCACGCCTTCGGGATGGATATCATTCCCAGCCATCTGGACCTCGCACAGGTAGACGTTCTGCTGGCCGCCCTCCACAACCCGGAAGGTCGTCTGAAAAAGGCCATCGACAAGGTGAGGGCCTCCGGAGACTACGACTTTATTCTGCTGGACGCGCCGCCAAGCCTGGGTAAATTGACCGCCAACGGAGCCAACGCTGCCGACTGGCTGATCGTGCCTCTTCCAGCCAGCCGAAAAGGGTTGGACGCCATTGCCGGAGTGCGCGAAGCCATCGAACGCTACTCGGATACCAACGAGAATCTGGAAGTGGCGATGTACCTGGTGACCCAGGCCACCCATAACAACACCAGCAGGGACGTGCAGGACGCCTACAGTCAGCTGATAGGGGAACAGCTCGCGGGACCCATTATCCACCGTCCAGCCATCTACGGTGATGCCCAGGTAGAAAGCCGTCCTATCGAGCCAAAGCAAAAAGAGGCACACGCTGAAATTGCTGCAGCGGTAGATGCGCTTCTCAGCCGGGTGCAAGCATGAGTGCCCGTAAGCCGAGCAGTCAACTGGCCGCCATCGTCGCCGCGGCGCAGAGTAATGTCGAGGGCATTCGTCAGAACGAGGGAGAGCGGCGCGCCGCCCGTCAACTGCCTATCGGTCAAATCTCGCCAAGTCCCTATCAGGCCAGGAGGGATTTCTCGAATCTCGCTTCACTGGTAGAAGACATCCGTGAGCACGGTGTGCTGCAGCCGATCCTGGTGCGTCCGCTCGGAGAAGACCGCTTCGAACTGATAGCAGGGGAGAGGCGCTGGCGTGCCAGTCAGGAGGCGGGGCTGACCAAAATACCGGCGGTCGTCCGCGAGTTCACTGACCGCGAAGCTCTGCTGGTGGGCCTGGCCGAGAACCTGCAGCGTGAAGACCTGAACGCCTACGAGATTGCCCGTGCCGTTATCGAGTTGGCCGCCGCCGAGCTGGAACAGCCTGCCGATAAGGTCAGGAAGGCCCTTTCCAGCAAGCGTCCTGAAGAAGAGGTACTCCGGGCGATGGACGCAGCGCTGGGCCTCCTCAACAAGGATATGACGCTAAGAACCTACCAGCGGCACTACCTTCCTCTGCTGCGTTTGGACCCCCACTTGATAGAAGCCATCGAGCACGGAGCCTCCTACGCAGCCGTACTGCTCATCAGAGGTGTTGAAAAGCGTCAGCAGCAGCAGTGGCTCCCTAAGCTGGTGTCCGGTGAATGGAGCCGCAGCGACCTGGAGGAGGCGCTGCGCAAGCACCGAAGTGCCGCGAAAGCCAAGCCGGTGCCCCATGAGGAATATGACTGGGGAAGCAAGGCGCAGGAAGTGCAGCAAGGGCTTACAGAAGAACGGTTACGCCAATTGGACGGTCGCCAGCAGAGAAAGGCTCGCCGTCTGCTGGAGCAGTTGGCCGAACTGCTTGGTGAGAGCACAGTCCGTTGACGGTGCCGTCGGCTCACGATCACACAGAGTCGTCTTAGTGTTTCCGGACGGTTAGGGTTCAGCGATTCAGTGGCGAAGTTCCAGTTTCTCTCGCAGAGCCTCTAGGAATTCGGCCTTTTTCATCCGTGCGACGGCTGCCATGGCGTCTTCCAGCACCGCCGCCGGCGAAAGCCGGCCGTCCAGAAATGCCTGGCGGAGCTGGTCGAGCAGGAGAGGGGAGAGGTCCTGCCTGAAGTGGAAGCCGAGTCTGGAGATGCCACGCTCGGCGGCCTCCTCCACACTCAGCTTGGCGAACTCCTGGGCCACTGAAGGGGGTTCGAGAAGCGGCTCGGGGTTCCTGGCCGCTTTTGCCTTCGCAGGGGCCTTCTCGGCCTTCTCAGGAGCTTGTAGGGGGTAAGGATACTCGTCGGGATGCTGGATCAGATGCATCAGCGCTGCCGCACGGCTCTTCTTGACGACCAGCACCCCTGTCCTGACCAACCAGTCGAACCGGTCCATATGGGCGTGGAGGGCCGCACTGCCCAATTCGTTGCTCAGCCGCCTGGCGACCCCGTCGGCGATGCCGTAACCTTGCAGCCTCTGCAGGAGTGCCGGATTGACCTGGATGAAATTCTCGTTGAACTCGTACCGGATTCGCTGCTGCTTCCCGCGGCCGGAAATGGTGACCGAGCGCAGATACCCTCGCTCGACCAGTTCCTCATGTGGACCGCTGAGTGCGCGGCGCACGTTCCCAGGAACGGAGTTGGGAATCCGGCACTGCTCGGCCCAGGCCAGCAGTCCGACCTCATACTGGTCACGGTACTGCTCCAGATTCTCCGGGTCATACCGGGCACCGTCGAGAATGCGGTACAGCACCCGCGTTCTGGGCCTGGACAGCGAGAGCATAAACTCAGAATCCAGTGGTTTGACGTAACCGCCCCGCAGACTCTCGATAAGCGCGTCCGCCAGCCGGCCCTTGATGACGGTCCGTTCGTCAAACTGACCTGAGCCGGCCGTCGTGAACTGCAGGGATTCGATGAAATGAAACTTGGCATGGGTCCAGCGCCCGCGTGGATGGTCACGCCAGCCGCCGCTGACCGTATACGAGGAGGTATGCAGGCGCTCAAGAGAGGTCTTGAGCGTCGCATGGTAGTGACCCGTATTGTGCCAGCCGCAGAGCCTCAGCAGTGCCGTGGCACTGATGGTGAACCGGCCGTCCTCCGGCATGCCGCTATCCATGAAGAGGTTGATGAGGGCTGCACTGACGTCGTTGTCGAGGCCATGCGGTACGGAGTACTTGGGCAGGGCTTCGCAGCGAATCTGAACGACACGGCCACCATGCTCATAGCTGACTTCCCACTCGCTGTTCTCCGCCTTGTCTACCGCTGAGATGAGATTGAGCTGCGAAAGATTGAGCTCGTCGATCTGGGTGGCAGCAGTCTTCTCGTTCAGGGGCATGGACGGGGTCTCCTTGATTGATGATTCTACTTCTTTGAAGAAAGATTATTTGATTTAAAAGATTGATGTCATCATCAAGCAGCCGAAGCTAGACACGTTCCAGACGGCATTCCAGCTGTTTTTCGCTCAACTATGTCGTCGTAATCGCTCGACTATGTCGTCGGTGGAGGGGCCAAATCGTTCAACTATGTCGTAGCCTTACCCCCGAATCGCTCAACTATGTCGTGGCCAATCGCTCAACTATGTCGTCGAGAATCGCTCAACTATGTCGTGGCCCTACCCCCGAATCGCTCAACTATGTCGTCGGCAGAGAAAGCACAATCGCTCAACTATGTCGTCGATAAATCGGCCGAATCGCTCAACTATGTCGTCGGTGGAGGGGCCAAATCGCTCAACTATGTCGTCGGGTGTTCATCTGCCAACCTTCAGCAGCGACAGCTGGCGTATATCGGGTACCCCTTTTCGGTAGTGGCTGCATCAACGTGACAAGTTGTATCGGTGGAAGGCCAGAGTCAGGCTGGCTTCGAGCATTTCGTCCGTCTTCGAGAAAGACAACGACTTACGAACAAGCCGACCCAGCCGCTGTCTCAGCGTGCAGTTCAATCGTTCGACATGATTCGTTTCTCCCTTCCGGGTTAGCCGCTTTACCCCCAAGAGCGGTTCATCGTAGGCTCGCCACAGATCGGTGCAAAACGTCCCTTTCAGTCGCTGCTCAAGGGACAATGGTAAGCGTTCCCAGAGCTTGAACGCTGTTTGCTCACTGCGGTCACCCAATACCCAGGCCAGCACCCTGCGGGTGCTGCGCTCCAGGGCAATCCAGATCCACCTCGTCTGTTTTTTCTTGGCAACGAAGGTCCACATTTCGGTAGTGGCTGCATCAACGTGACAAGTTGTATCGGTGGAAGGCCAGAGTCAGGCTGGCTTCGAGCATTTCGTCCGTCTTCGAGAAAGACAACGACTTACGAACAAGCCGACCCAGCCGCTGTCTCAGCGTGCAGTTCAATCGTTCGACATGATTCGTTTCTCCCTTCCGGGTTAGCCGCTTTACCCCCAAGAGCGGTTCATCGTAGGCTCGCCACAGATCGGTGCAAAACGTCCCTTTCAGTCGCTGCTCAAGGGACAATGGTAAGCGTTCCCAGAGCTTGAACGCTGTTTGCTCACTGCGGTCACCCAATACCCAGGCCAGCACCCTGCGGGTGCTGCGCTCCAGGGCAATCCAGATCCACCTCGTCTGTTTTTCTTGGCAACGAAGGTCCACATTTCATCCAGCTCAATGACCACTTCTTCTGGAGGTGTCATGCAGACTGTACCAGTCTGCATCACTTCACGGGCCCCTTTTTTATCCACCGGATCACGGTGTTGCGGTGAACACCAAAGACGCGCTGTACTCCTCTCAGACTCATCCGCTCGTGGACAGCATCAAGAATTTGTTGCCGGGTCGCTTCACTGTGCGCTATAGGGCGGGCCTCCGGGTGGAAACGACGGCCACAACCCTTACATAAGTAGGTCTGGGTGCCATTTTTTGGCCTTCCCATTTTTGACAGTGTGTGTGCTTTGACAGGCTGGGCACTCCGGCATCCTGTCAGTAGATCACGTTGGTACAGCCACTACCCGAAACAGAAACTTAACATGAACCCATTACGGTGGAGTGGTGAAACCAAAAAAGACCATCCTCCTTACCGCAACTGCCGTTCTGCTCGCGTTTCCGCTGGCACAAGCTCAGGGCATGAATCATAGCAGCATGCACATGTCCGACATGTCGTCAATGGATCTCAGCGGCATGAAAAAACTCCAGGGCAAGGCTTTTGACCGCGCATTCATGAGCGCCATGATTCCGCACCACCAGGCTGCTGTGGACATGGCAAAGGCCGTTCTACCTGTCTCCAAAGACGCCACGGTAAAAACCTGGGCCAATGCCGTAATCAAGGATCAGAACCGCGAAATCAACCAGATGAGCGCCTGGCTGAAAGCCAACGGCGGCACCGACGCTAACATGGCGAAAATGATGTCAGGCAGCATGCAGGGCATGGCGAGCATGGTGAAGTCCTCGAAAACACCCGATGTGGCTTTCGTGCAGGGCATGATCCCGCACCACGCCTCAGCGGTGGACATGGCGAACCTGGCCTTGCAGCAGGGCAGTGACCAGACGGTGCTGAAGCTGGCCCGTGACATCGTTAAGGCCCAGGCACAGGAAATGTACGATTACCGCCAGTGGCTGAAAAAACGCGGCCTGTAAACAGAAAAGCTAATCCCGTGCGAAGCCGTCTGGTCGCACGGGATTAGCTTTTCTCTGTCTGACTGAATCCCTGGGACACCGATCTTCTCTAGTCCTATGTTCAACCGCTTGTAGTTCAACCCGCCTTGATCCACATGGCTGGCACACTAATGCTGAACGCTTAGGCAATCTATAAGCCGTCTGAGTCGAACTAAATCTGCCTGAGGGAACCGCCGTTGACGCAAAGGCCACGTTGACAGCCAGCGACAGAGATCAATCGCGGGTACATGTCCAAGCTGATGTGCCTGCTCCACTAGCCAAACTGGACTGTAGCAGCGGACACCCTCCTCGGCTGCCACTGAACGAAACTGGATATCGCCACTGAGGAGAATCCTGCCACTGTTACGGGCATGAATAAGGCATTGCCTGTCTTGCAAGCTCAGGATGGTGTTCGGATAAGCATCCGCTTCTTCCATCAGGGCGCGTTCCACTTGGACGGTAATGATCCCTGCCGCCGCAATTTCAGTTACTAGAGTGGGTTGGTTCGCGTGATGGCATTCCAGAAGAACAGTAGAGAGGACTTCCATCTGCCCTAGGAGCGACAATAAGCGTAGGCTCATCACGGATTCCGGGGAGCTGAAGAGCCTTCAGTAAAATAGAGGCTGTGTTGAACCTGATTCGTCTTCTAGACGACGAAAAGTGCTTCTCCGTGGTTCGCGAGCTGAGATGGCCGAATGGCGTGCAGTGCCCACACTGTGCCAATCCGTACGTCACCAAGCAAGGCCGCGATGACACTCAGCGGTGCAGACAGCGGTATCGCTGTCTGCACTGCCAGCGCAAGTTTGATGACCTGACGGGAACCGTGTTCGCAGGCCATCATCAACCCTTGCGTCAGTGGGTCGGGTGCTTGTACCTGATGGGCTTGAATCTCAGTAACCGCCAGATTGCTCAAGAACTGGGATTGAACGAAAACGACGTGCAGGACATGACTCGTACACTCAGACAGGGTGTGGTCGAACGCAGCGACACGCCCCAACTCTCCGGAACGGTCGAAATCGACGAGGTGTACATCGTCGCTGGACACAAGGGCCAGTCTCAGCTCGTTAAAAAAACGGCCGAGCTGCTCGTAGACGACGCCTGAAAGGGAGACGAGGACGCGGCACAGCCGCCTCCGATAAACCGCCTGTACTGGGCATGATAGAGCGCGGTGGGAAACTCGTTCTGCACCTATGTGACAACGTTCAGCAACGCACCATACAACCCCTTATCACCGCTGCTATCACCGCATCTACTGTGGTCAACACCGATGAATACGCGATCTATAACCGATTGACGGAGTGGGGTTATGGACACGTCACCGTGATTCACGGTGACGGTGAGTATGCTCGCGACGACGATGGGGACGGCATTAACGAGGTTCATGTCAACACCATTGAAGGTGTGTGGAGCTTACTCCGCTCATGGCTGCGTCCACACCGGGGTATCTCGCAACGGTGGCTCCCGCTCTATCTCGGGTTCTTCCAGGCCATGCACAATCTGCGCCGACGCGGTCAGTCTCTTCTTGGCCCACTCCTGTCTCTCTTGCTCACCTCAGCTCCCCGGAAGGTTCTGTCAGGTTAAATTCGGATAGGCTGGTCTGCTGTGCCTGCTGACCCTAAGCCTTACCGCCATCGTTTTCCCAAGAGCATCATTCAGCACGCGGTCTGGCTCTACCACCGCTTTACCTTGAGCTACCGAGATATCGAAGAATTGCTTTTCCAGCGAGGTATTCAAGTCAGCCACGAAACGATCCGTGACTGGTGTGACAAATTCGGCCCCAACCTTACCAAGGAACTGAAGAAACGGGAACCACAGCGTGGTTCCCGTTGGCACCTAGACGAGGTGTGCGTGAAAATCAAGGGTGTAAAGCAATGGTTATGGCGTGCAGTCGATGAGCACGGCGCTGTGCTGGACGTTCTTCTGCAAGAACATCGTGATACGGAGGCGGCGAAGACGTTCTTTGCCACGCTTCTGATCACGAATGAGGTTCCAACCGCGATCCATACGGATAAACTTGGTAGCTACAGTGCAG